>JAFQMU010000262.1 GCA_017421085.1 Desulfovibrionaceae bacterium
GCGGCTCAACAGTTATCGCTGCAAAACTCAACTCTCCGGGCAGCTCAAGATCATACACTGTTTCAGAGGGAGAAAGCACCAAAATTTTGGCGGTTCCTGCAAGCTGGAACTTCTGCTCAGGGGTCAGCTCAAGCCATGAGGGAAGGCTGGTCCATAATGCTCCCTCATTCAGCGGGTCAATATCAGTCAGGTGATCCGGGCAGACTGTTTCCACGGGGCCCTGGCAGCCCTTAATCAGACTCAGAGAAGCTTCACTTAATCCCAAAGCATAGACAATAGTTGGCCTTGCGATGCTGTTCACCAGATTTCTCCTTACCGTTTGAAGGCGGGAAATTTATTCAACCCGCAACTCAGGCAATATTTTATATGCAAGAAACGGGCCTTATATTTAGATAAGTAAATTGAAGTTGCGCCGCCATAAGACCGGCTTGGGATAAGACATGAACTTGATAAACCGAAAAAAACCGGGGCAAAGGCCCCGGTTATAATTTTAGACGGTCTCCGGCGATTTCTCCGAAGGTGGAGCGTGCTCGGCCTTGAGGCTGGGGGAACGATTGGTCAAAAAGCTCTGATATTCCTTGGCGTAGAGCGACAACATCACCACTACAAACCCCAGAATGAGCGGACCGTAAAATATGCCCAGCATGCCGAAGGCCTTAAGCCCGCCCAGAATGGACATGAACAGGAAAAAAGTGGAAAGTCCGGCCTGATTGCTCATGAACAGGGGGCGCATCACGCTGTCTATGGTCGTAACAATTCCGCCGCACCAAATCAGGATAAACACGCCCTGCCAGGTCATGCCGTTGATAAACAGCCAAACGGATACAGGCACCCAGACCAGTCCGGTTCCCAGCACAGGCACGAATGAGGCCAGGGCCATGAGCGCGCCGCAGAAAAGAACCGGCATACCTACCACAGCCATGCCCACTGCCCCGACAAGCCCCTGCAGTATGGCCACCAGCACGCCTCCCACAAGAACAGCCTTGGCCACAGCGCGCAGGCGGTCGAAGATGGCGTCTTTCTGCACTTCTTTCAGAGGAAAGAGGTACATGAATCTGGCCATCATATCTTCACCGTCAAGCAGCATGAAAAACATGACCAGAAGCACCAGGGCGAAATGCATGGCAAAGGTAAGGGCATTGCTGACCACTGTGGTCGCACCTTTGAGCAAAAACTGGCTGGCGGCCCGGGTGGCGTCAAGCAGGGCGGCGCCGATGTCATCGGTTTCGGGGTTGATGAAAGGCAGATGTTCTTTAATCAGGCTGAAAAAATTATGCACTGTCTGGGAGTCGAGAAATTCGTTTAAATTAAAGTTTACCAGCCATTCGCTGATTGAGCTCAGAGAGCCCAACGCCTGGGGAATCAGCCTGGCAATAAAAACGGCAAAGGGCAGGATAACGCAGACAACGATTATCAGCATGGTCAGAATGGTAGCCGGAATGCGTTTCCATTTTCTTTTTGTCAGCTTGAGCATCTTCTTTTGAATGGGCCAGCTGAGAACAGCGAAAACAATGCCCATAATGATGGCGTGGAGGAAAGGACTGGCGACCATATACGCAAGATAGAGCGAAAAAAGCACCATCGCCGGGAAAAAGAATTGAAAAATTCTCAAAGACTCTCGGTTGGGGGACATTTTTACCCTCTGATGTTATATAAATTCAGAGCAATTGATCGTGAAGTTCAACTGCTCCCGACATATTGGCTCGAACAATATTATATTGCACAGTTCCGCGACCTTCTTTGCCCGCATCCGCCCGGGGTTTCAAAAGCACAGACCAGCCGGCGCTGTCGGTTTGAAGGTTTTCCCTGTCAGCTTAGCTTGTTGACTTTAAAAGTTCAACAGCTTTTTAAAACTTAAGTCATGAGGGGGGAATATTTGTGAGCCGTCTGGACGGGCAGGAGTGAGAGCTTTTCAGGAAGGGCAGTTTCTCGCTATGCCGAATTATCCAGATTTACAGTGATGGTCTGTAAAATCTTCTCTACTTTTACCGCCCCGTGGGGGGCTCCTTTGGGAGCGTGCACATTTTTAGCAAGGGCGCATATAATCGTGGCGCGGCTGTCATCGCGCTGCCAGCTTTTTTCCGCCACAAGCCGGGCGGCCATTTCCATGTCTTCCTGCGGAACAGGGCAGGCGGCATGGGGCAGCTTGATAATCAGGTGAGCGCTGGGCCCTCCTTCTGCGTGCAGCCAGATATCATAGGGGGAGGCCAGTTTGAGCACTTCTCTGTTGCCTTTGGCATTTTTGCCGCGCAGCAGAAGCAGCCCTGAGGGCGATTGAAAACAGGCTACCTCGCTGTCGGAAGCAGCTACGTTTTTTCCTGCTTTTTTCTTTTCAAACTGTGTTTTTGCTCTGACCGCGCCTGTACGCTCCGCTGTTGAGCCGCTTTTTTCAGCTACTGCACGGAGGCTGGGCGGGCGCATGTCCGGGTTTTCTCCCTCAATCGTACGCAGCGCATTTTGCAGTTCTGCCCTGCGCCGTTCCAGGTGGGGAAAACCTCTGGCTGCCTTTGCAGCTTTTTCAAACATGTGCTCCATATTTTCAGTTATGGTTTTGAGCGGGTCCAGATTTACATCATGTATTTTGCCGGAGTGATCAGCAAGTTTCAGGGTGTGAAGCCTGGCATTTTTATCCAGATCGTACAGGTTGGCCTGAATGAGCAGCGCAGTTTCTTTGAGCCGGGAAAAAAGCAGCAGTCGTTTCTCTTCTTCATCAATTTTGGCGAGCGCTCTTAAAATGCGTTTTTTGTCGCGTGCAAGCGAGCTGCTTATTTCTTTAACCTTTTCCCGGTGTATTACATTGAAAAAAGTTTCGGTGAATTCAGTTTCCAATGCTTCCAGCACGGAGGAGTATACCTGTTCCATCGCGCCGCGGCTTATCCTGGGAGGAAGAGGCCAGGCGGAAATCCTGGGCAGCAATGGATGCAGCGCAACGGAGGAAGGGGAAGGACGGGCATAAACAAAGATATCTCCAGCTGCTGTTTCCAGGTCAGCCAGCAGGGCAAGAGCATCGGCAGGGTCGGCAAACCCGATCAGGGTTTCCCTCAGCAGGGGAGTAAGAAAAGGAAATTTTTCCCACGGTTTGTCCTCATGCCCATGCTGCGGGTCGGACTGCGCCGCTTCATCCGTCTGTCCTTTCGGTGAATGGATATTCGCCAGGGGCAGATTGTCTTTGCGTCTTGAGGATTGCTTTTCTTCATAATCAGCGAGGCTGGAAATTGCAGCTTTGATATCCCAGGTTACGGCAGAACCGGTGTGCAGAGGCTCGACATTTTCCGGAAGGCGGGAATAAATATGCGGACCAAGGCGCATGTTCAGGCAAAGAAACAGATTTTCTTCAGCAGAATTTCTGCTGGGGGGGTGGGGTGCGATGGGCTTGCGGGGGTAAAAGCCAAGCCAGAGGGCGTTGGCTTTCCAGTCCAGCCAGATTCCGCTGATGCGAAGCCCGCATAAATATTTCCGCAGGCGCATGGTTGGAGCATCGGGAGAAGCCGGATTATCGGGCTTTTGCAGCGCCGGCAGACATACCGCATCTGCGCCGAACCGAATCAGCAGACAGGGGCGCAGAGAAGGTTTTGAAATTTTGAAGGTATAAACAGAAGCGGATGGCCGGTAAATTGTTTCGATTCTTGCCCCGATCAGCTGGGGCGCCAGTTCCAGGCCAACCCGCCTCAGAACGTGGGATTCCATTTATTTGCGCGTCTTGCTGTCACTGTTAAATTTGCGGCGCGAACCGCAAATTACCAGGCGGGGAATGATGCTTATTCCCCGCGCAACCCCTCATCTTCTTCCTGCTTGCTTTTACAGTTTATACACAGCCGGGTAACAGGGCGTGCCTTCAGCCGGGCTATGCTGATTTCTTCGCCGCATTCTTCACAAATACCGAAAGTTCCATTCTCCATTCTTTGCGTGGCGGCCTGAATTTTCTTTATCAGCTTGCGCTCACGGTCGCGGATGCGCAGGGTGAAGGCGCGGTCGGATTCCATGGTGGCTCTGTCTGCCGGGTCGGCAAACATTTCGTTGTTATCGGTCAAGTCTTCCAGGGTAGAGTCGCCCTTCTGCTGGGCTTCCGCCAGCATTTTGGCAAGCACTTCCTTGAAATAGTCAAGATTGGCCTGATCCATTTAATCCTCCTGGTATAATGTTGTCATGATTAATATCCTTATGAAACATTCTGCCCTGACCATGAGAGTGTGGATTTGAGATGGAGATGGAGTCAGGATTTCTTAATATAAGCTCATTTTTATGCCATAAAATTGTTGACCTGACAAGTAGAAAATGTCGCTGAATATGCTCAGTTGAACGCAGAGGCTCAAGATACGCGTCAGGCGAAGAGATTTTGTGGAAACAAGACACATTTTTTGGTGAAGGGCACGAAGTCTTATCTTGTCGGGTATATCGATTATTTTGTTAATGTCAGTTGTTTCTCAAATAATTTTGCAGACACCAGATGCCTGCCCTGCCTTCACTCTTCACTTAGAGACAAGTGGGGATTATCTTACGATCCGGCGGCCATGGCCAACCCTTTTGCGGGAAATTTCTGTTCGGGCAAGCTGTTCAGATGCAGCGATATGCTAAGCGTCCGGCAAGCTAAGCCCAGAGCGTAAAACCGCGCACCAGTTCTTTTTCTTTTTCTCTGGTGATGAACAGAAATCTGGATTTGCTTTTGACCAGGTTATGCCAGAAGGCCAGGCATTTATACTCTGTAATGAAGGTGTCCAGTTCAGGCATGGAACCGCAAACTTCATCTGGATCGGCTTCTGTGCGGCGTATTTCAATGTTGTCGCCTTCCAGCGCCTCAGCGCGGTAAATGATGTCGGAAAATACCGGGCGGCAGCCGGATCTGACCTCTCCGGGCACGTTATCGAGCATGAAATCCACATATCTGGTGTTGGTCACATGGTTGTTCATGTCGATATCACCCGAGCGTGCTGTAGTGTTTGCAGCTGTTTGAGCCGGCTCAAGCTGAACCGGCTTGATATTTATTTCCGGCATGGCATGGCGCACTTCAGAGGGGTGGCGGGCGACAATAAAATCAGGGACCCGTTCGGCGCGTCTTGTTTCCATGTTGAGCTACACCCATTCGGTTAGGCTGTGTCCCAGAATTTTTCCTTCTTTGTCACGCTCGGTGTAGTCACGGCAGCATTTCAGGCGGGTGAGCTCAGAGGGCCAGGTTTCAATTTCAATTTCTTCGCCGGGCTGGGGCAGCTGGAGCAGAAGCGTCTGTTGACGGGCCAGCACCCAGCTGAACCCGGCCGCCTGCAGAGCGTTGATTGATATTCCCATCTGCGCTGAGTGGGCGGCCGAGGCATGTTGAATGAACAATCCCACATCTTTGAAAATTTCAAGCTGAGTCCGGCAGGTTTCAGGCAGAATGAAATTTTTCCTGTAGCTTTTAAATGAATCGTCCATGGGCGGCTTCCTCTGCGGAATTATTTAATTAATGGTTATCGATTGCTCCATTCGTTGATGCGCTGTTCGAGCTCTTCAGGAGAGAATCGGGGGGCATCGTACATGCCCGCCAGTTTGCGCTGGCGGCAGGCTTCGGCCAGAATAATTGCAGCGGCTACTGAAACGTTGAAGCTTTGAATCATTCCATACATGGGAATGTATAGCTCTCCATCGGCTGCTTCAATCAGCTCCGCATCCACTCCGCCGTGTTCATTGCCCATAATTACAGCAGTAGGGAGAGTAAGATCCCACTGCTCAAGCGGCTTTGCCTGGGGGCTGCAGGAGGTTGCCAGCAGTCGACAGCCCTTGGAGGCAATGTGGGCTTTCAGAGAAGTCAGATCGCGGTGGCGGCGGGTACGAACCCATTTGCGGGCTGAGGCTGATGATTTGTTCCCCAATTCCGGGAATTCCGTATCCGTATAGTAAAGTTGCACTTCGTCCACTCCGAAGGCATCGCAACTGCGGTAGATTGCCGACACATTGTGCGGATCGTGAATGTTGGCCAGCACCAGCGTAAGATCGGGCTGCCGGAAAGAGAGCACCTGGCTGATGCGGGTGAGCCGTTCGGCGGTAATGGGTTTTTGCAGCTGTTCAGTCATATTTCTTAAAAAAGTCCTCAATCCGGGATTTACTGAGACGGGAGGCCAGGGCCATCCTTAAAAAAATTGCGGCTTTGAGGGCGGTGCACTGGCCACAGAGTATCGCTCCAGCCTCCTGCAGGTCTTTTGCGCCTCCGGCATAGGCATAAACAGGATGCGCACCCCCCAGCGGGCAGCGGGTGACAATGAGCACCGGCAGACCGGCTTTCAGGGCAGTCTTCAGCCTGGCGGCCAGCAGAGGGGGGGTGTTGCCGGCTCCAAAACTTTCCACAACCAAGCCTTGTATACCTGATTGCAGCAGATGGTCAACCAGCAGGCCTTCATCTCCCGGCAGGGCGGCAATGAGCCCTACCTGGGGGAGGCCCTGCTCCAGCAGTTTCTGTGGATTAAACAGGGGGAAAAA
>JAFQMU010000031.1 GCA_017421085.1 Desulfovibrionaceae bacterium
ATTGGCTGGGCCGGTTTCGTCGCCGAACCCAAATCGTCAGCCGGTCAATTGATATGATCAATAAAACACTTGGTCTTTTTCAGCGCTTCAGAGTTAATGGTTCTATTGATGAACTTCTATCATTGATAAGGTGAAAGTCTCCGGTCGAGCTTTCCCTTGACCTGAACGCGGTGTGGGGAGTATACTAACTAATTAAAACCTGAAACCAAGGTGATTTTTTAAATGAACAAAGTGCTTGAGCAAGATGAAGTCGATGCCCTGCTACGCGGTCTGACCGGCGGTGAAATTGAAAGCGAAACCGACATGGGCTTTGACGATTCGGGCATTGTGCCTTTTGACCTGGCCAATCAGGACCGAATCATCCGCGGGCGAATGCCGGTATTGGAAATAGTAAACGACCGCTTTGCCCGGCTGGCTACCAACGCGCTTTCCAACGCTGTGCGCAAACGGGTTGAGCTCAACCCCATTTCCATCGACATGACCAAGTTCGGCGACTTCATGCGCTCGCTGCCGGTGCCCACCAGCATCAATATTTTTAAAATGGAACCGCTGCGCGGCAACGCCATTATGGTGGTAGACGCCCGCCTGGTATTTGCCCTGGTGGAAAACTTCTTCGGCGGCGCCGGTTCACAACCCAAAATCGAGGGGCGCGAGTTCACCCGCATTGAGCAGACCATTGTAGACCGGGTAATCAGAATCGCCCTGGACAAAATGGAAGAATCATGGCGTCCGGTGCATGAGGTGAGTATGGAGCTGGTGCGCTCGGAAATCAACCCTCAGTTTGCCGCCATTGTGCCGCCCAGCGATGTTGTGGTGGTAATCACCTTTGAAGTGGAGCTGGAAAGTTCCATGGGTTCGCTGGTGGTCTGTCTGCCCTACGCCACGATTGAACCCATCCGTTCCAAGCTGCACGCCAGCTTCCAGACCGAACGTCTGGAAGTCGACCACGCCTGGGTGGCCAGGCTGAAAGAACGCCTGCTCGAAACACCCGTTGAGCTGAAAATTGACTTCGGAGAAACTCAGATTACCGGAAATCAGCTGCTGCGCCTTCAGGTAGGCGATGTGCTTCTGCTCAACACCGACACCGACGACCTGCTGGAATGCACTGTAGCCGGTGTTCCCAAGTTCACCGGCATCTGCGGTACGGTAAAATCAAACAAGGCATTTCAGATTATCACTGAAATCGAGCCGAAACAAAACTGAGCTCGCCGCCTTATTTTTCACTGCGCAGGAAGCTCCCGCTGCAATGCAAAACGGGAGCTTTTTTATTTGGAAGCGAACAACTGCGCTGCTTAATCTGTTGAAAGCATATCCGGATTAACCGACAGGGGCTGAGGCAGACACTGTAAAATGCATTTTAAATCCAGGCCCCGGCAGGTCTTATTGCCCGGACATACGCAGCATAAATGAGAGCGGCTCAAGCTTAAGCTTGAACCGCTCGAACTATCTGCAATAACCCGCCAGCAGAGCCTGGACAGCGACCGCTATTTAAAAACAATTTCCACTTCCTCAGCATCATCAGCCCGACGCGGTCTGACATGCCCGATTACCTGGGCATTAATATTCAGCCCGGACAGACGGTTGATAATATCCTGATGATCATCTTCTGAAACAACCAGAATATAGCCGATGCCGCAGTTGAAAATTTGCAGCATTTCAGGCCAGGAAAGTTCTCCCGCTTCACGCAGCCAGTGGAAAACGGGCGGAATGGGCCAGTCAAAGTCAATCTGAGCAACCACCCCCTGCGGAAGAACGCGGGGAATGTTAAGATAAAAGCCCCCGCCGGTAATATGCACCATACCTTTAATGGTAAAGTCGCGCATCAGATTGCGCACGGCTTCCACATAAATAATTGTGGGGGCAAGCAGCACTTCCTTTACGGTCTTGTCGGTTCCGGGGAAAATATCATCGCCGCAAAGGCCGGATTTCTGCAAAATTTTCCTGACCAACGAATAGCCGTTGGAATGCAACCCGGAAGAAGGCAGCCCGATCAACACATCGCCCATACGTACAGAAGAGCCGTCCACGGCAGCCGCATTATCTACCAGCCCCACGCAGAAACCGGCCAGGTCGTATTCGCCTGGCGCGTACATATCGGGCATTTCTGCGGTTTCTCCACCCAGCAGGGCGCAGGCCGACTGACGGCAGCCTTCGGCAATGCCTGCAATTACCTGTTCCGCCACATCCACATCCAGCTTTCCGGTGGCGAAATAGTCCAGAAAGAACAAAGGCCGCGCCCCCTGAACGATAATGTCGTTCACGCTCATGGCCACCAGGTCTATGCCTACAGTGTCGTGCTTGTTGAACTGGAAAGCCAGCTTCAGTTTTGTGCCTACTCCATCGGTGGAGGCTACCAGCAGAGGTTCTTCCATGCCGCTCAAATCGGGCTTGAACAGGCCGCCGAAACCGCCGATTTCAGAAACAACACCGGGAACATGGGTTGTTCTGACCAGTTTTTTAATTCTGGAAACCAGCTCTTCACCGGCGTCAATATCAACACCGGCATTGGTATATGCTTTGGAGCGTTCCTTTATTTTCACGATACTTCCTCTCCTTACTTGACCTTTGGGCAGAAAAACTTAATCTTTTAACCAAAGAAGTGCAAGAGGCAAACCCCATGAAACAGCATTTTTTCTTTACTGCACATCGGTTGATGCAGCCTTTGACCGGGCAGACTGCGCCCATTCGCTATTTCTTCGGGCTGTGCGCAGCCGGGCTGCTTCTGCTCTCCGCTCTTCCCTGCGCCCATGCCCAGAACCTGCCCGACTCCGTTCAGCAAGCGGCGCCGGAGGAACGGCAGGGCCCGCAAATCTATACGGATGAACAGGGCAACCGGGTTATGCGCACCAAACCCCTCCCCGAATTTGAAAATCAGAATGACGGCAATACCTATTATATTGCCCCGCAAATTTACCCGGAAATTTGGAGCGGCTATCCCTCCCAGCCAGCTTGGCCGGGGGGCTATCCTTCTGCACCGCACGGCAACGACCCTTTCAACCATCCCGGCAATTCATTTGTGCCGAACCAGTTCAAACCCGGATTCATGCAACCTGGACATTCCGGTCACCACCCCTATCATCCCGGCGGGGACAGTCAGTTTCCCGACAGAAAACCGTTCGGCTATCACCCCGGACCGGACAATAAGCATTGGCAGCAGCCGGGAATGTTAGACAAACCCGGCGGCCACGGCGGTATGACCCGCCCCGGCAACAATTTGCGCCCTCACTCGGGCGGACATAATCAGGTTCACCCCGGGGCTGCTCCCGACCCCCACAGGCAGCACGGTCAGCCAGACCATTTGGGGGGACGCCCCGACCGCCCCGGTTCAAATTTCGGCTTCCCAGGCAGTTTTTCCGGGCAGTTTCCAAAACCGGGACACTCAGAGCCCGGCCCCTTCCACCCGGACGGGCCGTCAGGCCCAGGCCACTTTTCTCCGCAGCCTGGGCAGCCTCAGTTTCCTGCCGGGGGAATACTGCCCGGCAGCAGGCCCGGGCCGTCAGGCCAGCTTGGACATGGGCCGCTGCCGCGGGGGCATCAGCACAAGGGAAAGCTGCCCGCTTACCCCCAGAAGCCGCCAAAGGAGCGCCCATGACTGCCGGAAGCTCAATGCAGACCGACAACTGCGATGCCCTGCTCTGGGAAGCGCTGCCCGAGGAAAAACCCGGCTTGGTACGCTGCCGTCTCTGCCGCCATTTCTGCCGCATTGCGCCGGGGGGGCGCGGAATCTGCGGCGTAAGAGAAAATATTGACGGCAGACTCCGCACCCTCACTGCCCGCAGAGCCGCAGCGGTTAATCTCGACCCGGTGGAGAAAAAACCGCTCTACCATTTTTACCCCGGCTCATACACCCTGTCGCTGGGTACTGAGGGCTGCAATTTTTCCTGCCTGTTCTGCCAGAATCATGCTCTGGCCCATATAATCAAAACGGAGAAACGCTCCGCCTGCCGCGGACAGCCCGCCGACCCGGCAGGCATTGTGGGTGCGGCCCTGCGCTCCGGGGCGGGGAGCATTTCCTACACCTACTCAGAACCCACGGTGTTTTTTGAGCTGATGCTGAAAACCGCCTCCCTCGCGGCAGAGCACGGCCTGAAAAACATTATGGTTTCCAACGGCTGGCAGAGCGAAGAGTGTCTGCTTGCCCTGAAAGACTGCATTCATGCCGTCAATTTCGATCTGAAGGCGTTTTCTGAAAACTTTTACCGCAAGATGTGCGGGGCAAGTCTGGAACCGGTTTTAGACAATCTGCGCCGGGCTGTTGAGCTGGGTTGGTGGCTTGAAATCACCACTCTGCTCATTCCCGGAGAGAATGATTCGGATGAAGAGCTTTACAGCCTGGCTTCCTTTATCCGCTCTCAGCTTGGACGGGATGTGCCCTGGCACATTTCGCGCTACCACCCCGCCTATAAGCTGAAAATTCCCCCCACCTCAACGAGAAGTCTGGAGCGGGCCCTGCAAATCGGCAGGGAGGCCGGGCTCCACTATGTCTATATCGGCAACCTGGCCGGACATGAAGGCGAAAATACCTGCTGCCCCGGATGCGGGTGGCTGCTGGTGCGCCGGGTGGGCTATGATGTGGAAATTCATACAGACGGAGCCTGCCCCGGCTGCGGCGAAACTATTCCCGGCAGGGGGTGGTCATGATTATTATCTATACCGGGAACGGCAAGGGGAAAACCTCAGCCTGCGTAGGGCAGGCTATTCGGGCGCACGGGCAGGGAAAAAGAGTGGTTTTCGGGCAGTTTTTCAAATCTGCGGATCAGGCGGGCGAACAGAAGATTTTAAAAAATCTTTTACAAAACGGCTTTCGGGCGGACGGACTTGGTTTCTATTTTGAAGGGCGGAATTTTGCAAAACACCGCCATATGGCCCTGGAGCTGCTGCAATGGGCGCGCGAGCAGTGCGGGCGCTGCTTCATGCTGGTTCTGGACGAAGCCCTCTACGCCCTCAACGCCGGGCTCCTTACTGAAGATGAGCTGCGGGGGCTGATTGAACTCTGCCGGGATGCCAATACCCATCTGGTACTTTCCGGGCGGGGGCTGCCCGCATGGCTGGAGGCGGAGGCCGATCTGGTGTCGGACATCGGCGAGCGTAAACACCCCATGCAGACAGGCGAAAAGGCCCAGGCCGGAATTGAGTTTTAAAATGTAAATCTCTTAAGCTTGCCGACCTGAAAAAAGCGCCCTCGCCTCACTGCCTGCCTGGTGATTTCTCCAGAACCTGACGCCCGGACAAGTGCAGAAAAACGTGCGGACAGATTGCTAATCCGCTCAGGACAGACGGCGCAGGTCTGCAAACTTTTTGCGCCGACAGCAGACATAATCCAAATTCCCGGCGTTTCCGGAAGAGGCGAAGATTTACAGCACGTCTTATTTCAGCCCGTCATTCATCAGCCGCCCCTTGCAAAAGGATGTTGTCTGCCGGGCTCAGGTTTCAATCAGGTGCTCGCGCAGGGCGCGGATGCGGTCGCGCACCTCGGCGGCCTTTTCAAACTCCAGATCGCGGGCCAGCTCGCGCATTTCCTTTTCCAGACTTTTAATCAGTTTACCGATTTCCTCAGGGCTCAGACCATAACCGGCAGCAGCCTCGGCCGCCAGTCGCCCGCCCGTCTGCTTTTTATCGCCCCTGCCCTTATGCTCGGCCGCCTGGGTGTACAGCGCATCAAAGGGCGTTTCAAGGCTTTTTCTGATAGTACGCGGGGTGATGCCGTGCGCTTCATTATATTCCATCTGGATTGAACGGCGGCGGGAGGTTTCATCCATGGCCTGGCGCATGGAGCGGGTAATCTGGTCGGCGTACATAATCACCATTCCATCCGCATTGCGGGCCGCCCGCCCGAAGGTTTGAATCAGCGAACCGGTGGAACGGAGAAAGCCCTCTTTATCTGCATCGAGTATGGCCACCAGGGAAACTTCTGGAATATCCAGCCCTTCGCGCAACAGGTTGATGCCCACCAGCACGTCAAACTCATTTTTGCGCAGGGCCTGAATTATGGCCATGCGCTCCATGGTGTCGATGTCTGAATGCAGATAACGGGCCCGCACCCCCATATTATTCAGGTAGTCGGTCAGGTCTTCCGCCATGCGCTTGGTCAGGGTGGTCACCAGCGCCGCCTCGCCCCGGGCGGCGCGGGCGCGGCACTCGCCCAGCAAATCTTCCACCTGACCGTTTACCGGGCGCACCTCCACCGGCGGATCGAGCAGCCCGGTGGGGCGGATAATCTGTTCGGTAACCAGCCCTTGGGCGCGCTCCATTTCCCATGGGCCCGGGGTGGCCGAAACATACACGGTCTGCCCGATGCGGGCCAGAAATTCATCAAAATTGAGCGGCCGGTTATCCAGGGCCGAGGGCAGACGAAAGCCGTAATTCACCAGAGTTTCCTTACGCGAGCGGTCGCCCCGGAACATCCCCCCTACCTGCGGCACGGCAATGTGCGACTCGTCAATGAACAGCAGAAAGTCATCGGGAAAATAGTCGAGCAGGCAGGCGGGCGGCTCGCCGGGGCGGCGTTTGTCCATATGCATGGAATAGTTTTCAACCCCGTTGCAGTATCCCATTTCTTCCAGCATTTCCAAATCAAGCATGGTGCGCTGCTCCAGCCGCTGCTCTTCCACCAGCATGTTGTTTTCGTGAAACCAGGCCAGACGCTCCTGCAATTCCGCCCGGATATCCTCAATAGCCCGTTCCAGATTGTTTTCATCGGTAACATAATGGCTGGCCGGGTAAATAACGGTTTTGGCCAGGCTGCCGAGCACATTGCCGGTGAGCGGGTCGATTTCTGAAATGCTTTCGATTTCATCGCCGAAAAATTCAATGTGCAGGGCCCGCTCATGGTGGTAGGCGGGTATCACCTCAAGGGTATCGCCCCGCACCCGGAAGGTGGCGCGGTGAAAATCGTAGTCATTGCGCTCATACTGCACAGACACCAGGCGCTCGATGATGTTTTCCATGGAAATCTGCTGCCCCACTTCCACCGGGATAATCAGCTTGGCGTAAAACTCCGGCGAACCCAGACCATAAATGCAGGAAACCGAGGCGATGATGATTACATCGCGCCGGGTAAGCAGGGCATGGTTGGCGGCATGGCGCAGCTTGTCAATGTCGTCGTTGATGCTGGAATCTTTCTCAATATAGGTGTCGGAAGCAGGAACATAGGCTTCCGGCTGGTAATAATCATAATAACTGACGAAATATTCCACTGCATTATGCGGGAAAAAGGTGCGGAACTCATTATACAGCTGGGCCGCCAGGGTTTTGTTGGGAGCAAGAATGAGGGAGGGGCGGTTGAGCCGGGCGATGGCGTTGGCCACGGTGAAGGTTTTGCCCGAACCGGTCACCCCGAGCAGAATCTGATTGTTTACCCCCTGCTCGATGTTTTCCACCAGAGCGTCGATGGCTTCCGGCTGGTCGCCGGTGGGAGAAAATTCAGTTACCAGTTTAAACATAAAAATAATATAATCAGTTTTTTCAACCTGACCAGCCCTGTGCGCCGAAAGCCGCCCTGCCCGGTCGCTTCAGGCTGCCCCTGCCGTTTGAAGCGACCGACAGACGCGCATCTTAAGACGCATCCGAATCAACTTACCCCTGACAGATGCCGCCCCGGTCCTCACGCGCGAAAATGCGGCAACTACAGCCTTTGCCTTGCTGTCGACTGTTGAGAACATTCAGATATTGCTCAACAGGAGAGCTCAGCTCACCTCCTGTTCATCTTCAAAAGAAAGCTCGTAAATACCGGGCAGGTTGCGGTAAAGCTCGGCATAGTCAAGACCGTAGCCCACCAGAAAACCTTCCGCCCCGCTGAAGCCCACAAAATCAATCTGAATGTCTATTTCCCGTCTTTCCGGCTTGTCGAGCAAAGCGGCCACGGCCAGAGATTTCGCCTCACGCCGCCTGAATTCACGCAGCAGATAGTTCATGCTGTGCCCGGTGTCTACAATATCTTCCACAATCAGCACATTGCGCCCGGCCAGGTCATATTCCACATCCTTGGTCAGGTTGATTGCCCGGCTCGATTCAGTAGACATGCCGTAGCTGGCCAGACGCACAAAATCAACCCGAACCGGCACTTCCAGATATTTGAGCAAATCGGAAAAAAGCATGAACGCGCCCTTGAGCACGCACACCACATATACCTCTTCGCCCTGATAACGCCGGTTTATCTGTTCGGCCATCAGCCTTACGCGCTCATCAATTTGTGCGGGAGAATATACTGCGCTCAAAATATGTTTCTTCTTTTTAATCATCCTAAATACCCCTTGTGATTTAAATACTCCTGCAAGGCCTGGCGGGTTCACCTTTACCTTCTGAACAGACGCTGCTGCAACTGCATGATTGTTGTCACCCCGGTCTGCCCCTCGCCCGCCGGAGGGCAGAAAACAGGCTCATAGCCCAGCCGTCCGGCCTGCTTCAACCGAATATTGTGAGCGGAAACCGGGCGAATCTGGCCGTTCAGGTCTACTTCGCCCCAGAAAACGGCGCGCTCCGGAAGCGGAATGTCATAAAATGACGACAGCACCGCCGCCACCAGACCGAGGTCCATGCCCGGCTCCTGAATTTTCAGACCTCCGCCGATTTTGGCATAAATATCCACCTGCCCGAAATTGAGCTTGAGCCGCTTTTCCAATACGGCCAGAAGCAGATGCAGACGGTTTACATCAAAGCCCACCGCTGCCCGCCGGGGGATGCTCAGAAATGAACGCGAGGCCAGGGCCTGCACTTCCACTGCGAACGGACGCTGCCCGTCAGCCGCCATTACCACAGCAGCGCCGCTGAGCTCAGGATTGCGCGCACCAAGAAAAAAGGTTGAGGGATCTTCCACCACGCTCATGCCCTGGCGGCCCATTTCAAACACAATCAGTTCCTGATTGGGCCCGAAGCGGTTTTTCAGCACCCGCAGCAGACGAAAGACAAACTGCCTGTCGCCCTCAAGCGAAATAACCGTGTCGACCATATGCTCAAGCAGCTTGGGCCCGGCCAGCTGCCCGTCTTTGGTCACATGCCCCACCAGCAGCAGAGTTGTTCCGCAGGCGCGGCAATGTTCAATCAGCTCAGTAGCCACTGCCCGCACCTGCGATACCGAACCCGGCAGTCCGTCGGCCAGTGAAGAAGCCAGGGTCTGCACAGAGTCGACCACCAGCAGGGACGGAGCCCGCCCCGGCGCAAGTTCGGGCAGCACATCGTCAAGCTGCCCTGTGGCCATGGCGTCAAGCCCCGGGCCCAGCACGCCAAGGCGTTCGGCCCGGTCGCGAATCTGTCCCAGCCCTTCTTCGCCGCTGGCGTAAAGCACCTTACGCCCTGAGGCGGCCACAGCCCCCGCCACCTGAAGCAGCAGAGTTGATTTTCCTATGCCAGGCTCGCCCCCAACCAGAATTGTCGCACCCGGCACCAGCCCCCTGCCCAGAATATGGTCGAGGTCGGCCAGCCCTGAGCCATAAGGGGCCTCATGCTCCTGAGAGAAGTTTTGCAGGGAAACTGATTTGGAAACCGCGCTTCCCAGCGCTCCCAGTCCGGATGCAGCTTTTCTGGCCTGTCCCTGCTTCGCTTCCTGGCGGGCCTCAAGCGTGTTCCACTCCTTGCAGCCGGGGCATTGCCCTTTCCATTGCAGGCTTTTTGCGCCGCACTCGGTGCAGACAAAAATCTCTTTAACGCCCATTGCGCTTTTCCGTTTCACCGGTTGGCGGAGTTTTTTCCTCTGTCAGGTTAAATGAGTTGACCGCATTCATTACCCTGTTGAAATCTTCACAGGTATATTCCAACACCTGACGGGCTGCAAACTCCACCACCTGTTTCAGGGTGTCCCCTTCTTCAGGTCGGAAGCGGGCCAGCACATAATCAGCCATATCGCCGTGCGCCGGCTTGCCCACCCCCAGGCGCAGACGCGCAAAGTCGGGCGAGCCCAGATGAGAAGCAATGGATTTCAAGCCGTTATGCCCGGCGGCCCCGCCGCCCTTTTTCAGCTTCATCCGGCCCAGCGGCAAATCAACCTCATCGTGCAGCACGAAAACGCTTTCAGTTTTCAGACGGTAAAAGCGCACCAGCGCCCCCACAGCCTCGCCGCTCAGATTCATGAATGTTTCCGGCTTGCACAGCAGCCACTCTTCCCGACCGATGCGGGCTTTCCACAAACGCATGGGCGCTCGCGGCCCCTTGAGCGGATTAACCGACACGCCCCGCCTTTCCAGCAGGGCAATAAACTCGTCAAGCACAATCCAGCCCAGGTTATGGCGGGTTTGTTCATACTGCCTGCCGGGGTTGCCAAGGGCTACAATCAGCCCGCCCAAATCCATACGCATGCCTCCTGAAAAAATGGCCTGAAACCAGCCTGAGGGAAGCAGACGGCAATTGGAAAAACACCGCCCGCTGCGGCAGCGCGGAAATAAGGCCGCCACGGGGCTTCAGACAAAAAGCACTATAACCGACTTGCCCCGGCCTGCCTAGCCGGTTTGCACAGATATTTAATCCGAATTGGGCCTTATCGAGCGCAGTTCACAAGACAACAGAAAAGGCCACCCTGCCGGGCAGGATGGCCTCCAAGTGCAGTTTTAATCATCTGCACAGCAGGCGATAAACTTCATTCAAAGCCGCTGATACAGAAAATTCAGGCTTAGGCGGCGCCTTCAGCAGCAGCGCTGGCGCGGGTGGAAATTACGCCCACCACCGCGTAGTTGGCCTGGGAATAGCGGCGCACGCCTTCGGGCAGCGGCACGTTGGCGGCCCGCAGATCTTCGCCGATATTCAGTTCGCTTACGTCAATCCGGATTTTATCGGGCAGAGAAGCAGGCTTGGTAATAATGGTCATCAGCTTGTGGTATACTTCCAGCTTGCCGCCAACCTTGGTGCCCTTGGCGGTGCCCACATATTCAAGGGGCACGTCCAGTTTGATTTCCTTGTCAGGGTCAACGCCCAGAATGTCAAAATGCTGGGGCATCTTTCTGTAGGGGTGATGCTGATAGCTCCAGATAAGAGATTCATGAATCACCGGCTTTTCAGCGCCTTCAATCTCAATGTTGAAAAGAATGGTTCTGCCCACAGCTTCTGCAAGCTTCTGCAACGAAAGATTGTCTACCTGAATAGGCATATTTTCTCCGGAAGGAGTATAAAATACGCCGGGAACCAGCCCTTTTTCACGCAGGCGACGGTTTGCGCCCTTACCCAGGTCGGTTCTAAGCTGAACCTTGAAAGTCAGTTTTTCAGACATGTATTTCTCCTTGAATGCCGGGTCGCTGTCAGACCCAGGCGATTTTACCCAGATTTATCCCAATTTATACAAACAGCACGCTCACCGATGAGCCGGTATGAATGTTGTGAATGGCCTTGGCCAGCAGGGGAGCCACCGACAGCACCTTAAGCTTGGAGCAGGCTGCGGCTTTTTCCTTAAGCGGAATGGTGTCGGTTACAATCACCTGAGAAAACACTGAAGAGTTGAGGCGTTCGACAGCCGGGCCGGACAGCACGGCGTGAGAAGCTGCGGCCATAACTTCCTTAGCCCCGTGCTCCATGATGGTGTTGCCGGCGGAAACCAGGGTGCCGGCCGTGTCGATCATGTCATCGAGCACGATTGCCACCTTGCCTTCAACATCGCCGATCAGGTTCATGGCCTGGGCCTGATTGGGCTTGTCGCGCCGCTTGTCAATAATGGCAAGGGTCGCATTCAGGCGCTTGGCAAAGGCGCGCGCCCGCTCCACCCCGCCGGCATCGGGCGAAACCACCACCAGCTCGTCATCGTCATTTTTTTTGACTTCGCGCAGATATTCAAGCAAAACCGGGGCCGCATACAGGTTGTCGACCGGAACATTGAAAAAGCCCTGAATCTGCCCGGCGTGCAAATCCATGGTCAACAGACGGTGCATCCCGGCAACCTGAAGAAAATCGGCTACCAGCTTGGCGCTGATAGGGGCGCGGGAGTTTACCTTGCGGTCCTGACGGGCATAGCCGTAATAGGGAATTATGGCTGTAACCCGACGCACGCTGGAACGCTTGAGCGCATCGAGCATGATGCACAGTTCCATGATATTATGATTGGAAGGGGCGCAGGTAGGCTGAACAACGTAAACATCGCAACCGCGCACGTTGTCGCCTATTTCAATGCGAATTTCGCCATCGCTGAAAGTGCTGCACAAAACAGGAGTAAGGGGTCTGCCCAGATGATGGGCTATAGCTTCGGCCAACTCGGGGTTGGCTGTACCGGTAAGAATTTTCAGCTCGCCATGCATGATTTATCCGACAGTTTAAAAATCAAAACACAACAAAAACAGGCATTCCTGGTTTTGCCAACACCGCGCAGCGCCCAGAGGCCGCGTGGAAGCGCCTGCTTTCCACTATAAAAATGAACAACTCCTGAGAATCAGCATTCCCGGGAAGGAGCGTCTGAACAAAGCGCAGCCGAGAGAGCTTATGTTCCGACTGCCGGGGGTATACGGATACCCTTGTGAATGGCAGGGGCGGGAGGATTCGAACCCACGAATGACGGGACCAAAACCCGTTGCCTTGCCAGCTTGGCGACACCCCTGCATTCCACTCAGCATGCGCCGATTTTCGACGCTGCGCCGCTTCTCTGCGGCGCGGCTTCATCCCTTTTGTGATGAAGTGGAAAGGTAATACCCGCAATCAGAAGATAAATCAACTGTTTTTTTACAAATCAGATATATTCTCTTTCCCGGTCCAGACTGCGCGCCTGTTTGAAGATGCTGCAGGTAAAGCTTTAGCCTCCGCCGTCCGGGCTGCCCACCGCAAAACCCCGCCGCTCAGCAGCTAAAGCGCCAGAATCAGGGTGCGGAAGTTTGTGAACTTTTGCGCCGCTGCTTCGGCCGCTTCCCGTCGGCGGAACAGGGCGAACACAGAGCTGCCGCTGCCGCTCATCAGGGCGGCCCCTGCCCCGGCTTCCAGCAACTTTTCCTTGATTCTTCCGATTTCAGGGCAGGCGGGGAATACGGCGTTTTCCAGATTATTATAAAACCAGGGCCATGGCGACAAGGCTGTTTTCGCCCCAGCGTCAAGCCACTGCCTGAACAGGTCGGGCAAAACGCTTTGCGGCAGTCTGCCCTCATCATGCAATCGGTCCCACTCCGCATAGGCCCAGGGAGTGGACACATGCAGACCGGGCAGCGCCAGCAGAAGATAATAACCGGCCAGGCTCACCGCCGCCGGTATAAGGCGCTCGCCTACACCGGTGGCCGCCGCCGGAGAGTTGAGCAGAAAAAACGGCACGTCAGCCCCCACTCGGGCGGCTGCCGTCAGCATTGCTTCAGGCCTGAGCGCATGCTCTTTCATCTGGCGATTTAAAAAACAGAGAAGAGCAGCGGCATTTGCGCTGCCGCCCCCCAGACCTGCCCCGGCTGGAACCCGCTTGTTCAGCAGGAGCTCACAGCCTAAATTCACCTTTGCAGCCTGATTAAAGGCATTCATGGCTTTGTGCAGGGTTGTGTTCTGCTGTTCCAGTTCGGGCATTTGCGGACAGAACAGTTTAAGCCCCGGCTCCGGCGTGAGACGCACAAACAGCTCGTCAAAGGGCTCGGGCAGCGGGTAAAACAGAGTTTGCAGCTCGTGATAGCCATCGGGGCGCCGGGCGCAGATATTTAAAAACAGGTTAAGTTTGCAGCCGCTGCGCAAAACCGTGCTGTCGGCGCGCCACTCTTCCCTCAAGGCGTCAATATCTGAAAATGCAGACATGGCTATTCCGGCAGGTTTTCCAGAGTGAGGCTGGTGTTGGTGAACACGCAGATGTCAGCGGCAATGCCCATGGCCTCGCGCACTATTTCTTCCGAATCAAGCTCACTGTGCCGGGCAAGGGCCCGGGCCGCCGCCAGGGCATAAGGGCCGCCGCTGCCTATCGCCGCAATGTTGTCGTCCGGTTCAATCACATCGCCTGTGCCCGACAGCACCAGCATATGCCTGCTGTCGGCCACCAGAATCATTGCTTCCAGGCGACGCAGATATTTATCTTTACGCCAGTCTTTGGCCATTTCAACACTGGCCTTGAGCAGATTGCCCGAAAACTCCTCAAGCTTGGCCTCAAAGCGCTCGAACAGGGTAAGGGCATCGGATGTGGAGCCGGCGAAACCGGCCAGCACCCTGCCCTGATAAAGCCGGCGCACCTTGCGGGCCCCGTGTTTCAGCACAATCGACTGCCCCATGGTGATTTGACCGTCGCCGCCCATGCTCACCCTGTCGCCGCGGCGCACCGCCAGAATAGTTGTTCCTCTCAATTCCATATATATTACCAAAACTCCTTACGCTCGTTATATTTCTGATCAAAGCGCTCCAGGGCCGCTTTCTGGGCTTCAGTTTTCATATGAGCCTCGGCCTTGTCGCGATTTGCCTGCACCTGGATTTTGTTGTTGGAATACAGGTTGCTGTAGGCCAGGTGCAGAAAAGCCTCAAAGTTCTTGCCCTGCCTGCCTAACAGCCGCCCGTAGAAATGATGCACCTCGCTGTCTTCGGGCAGACGGCGCAGCACCTCCTTGAATTCCGACTCGGCAGCGGCAAAGCTGCCCGACTCTCCAAGAATAAGCGCATTATAAAATCTGGCAAGATAGTCGTCGGGGCGCATCTGCACAGCCTTTTTCAGATATTCGCGCGCTTTTTCCGACGAGCCCGGCCCGCCCTTGCTGTATTGAAAAATACCCGCCTCGCGCCACACCAGGCCTTCTTTCGAGCCCAGTCTGACAGCCTCGTCAAAGGCCCGTCCTGCCTCGGCCACCCGATTAAGACGGGAGTATAAAATGCCTTTCCCCATTAAATTAATATATTTGGGATTCCGGGTGTCGAGTTCAAAAAAACGCAGCGCCGCGTCAGGGTCGGAATATTTGGCCCGCACCAGCGTTTGGATGCGCACAAATCTGCGATTGTCATCCTTACGGTCTTTGACGGAGGAGGAAAAAACGCTCATTCTGGCAGTCATGTCGGTGATGCGTCGGCTCACATCGGGGTGAGTGCTGAGATAGCTGGGAATAGCCGAGCTGATTCTGCTCTGATCGCGGCGCATAATTGAAAATGCGCCCGCCATTCCCGCCGGGGGGTAGCCCGCCCTCACCAGATAATTGAGCCCCACCTGGTCGGCCTCGCTTTCATCCTGCCGGGAATAATTGAGCATGGCGGCCTGACCGGCGGCCATGGGCGCCACCACCCCGGCCCCGCGCATGTCTCCGCCCAGAAACATGCCGCCCAGAGCCAGAATGGTTGAGGCGAGCCCAATCATCCGGGAGCGCTCAATACGGGTGGCAATATGACGCTGAGTGGCGTGGGCCAGCTCATGGGCCATTACTCCGGCCACCTCCGATTCATTTTCCATGGCCAGAATCAGACCTGTGAACACAAACAGATGTCCGCCGGGGCTGCAAAAGGCGTTGATGGCATCAGAGCGCAGAACATTCACGTCAAAATCATAGGGCTGAGGGGGGGCGGCCCCAATCAGGCGGGCGGTGATTTCCTGAATATAACTTTTAATTTCAGGGTCTTCAATTATCGGCAGGCGCGACTTTATCATCACGCTGAATTTGCGCCCCAGCTCCTTTTCTTCGCTGATGCCAAACTTGCCGAACGCATGGGCCGGGCAGGCGGGCAGCAAAACCAGCTGAACGCAGACAAACCCGAGCAGCAACTTCAGGCTGGCTGCTGGCGTCTTCCCTGAACTGAAACAATTTATGGAGCTTACCGCTCGATACAGACAAAGTTTAATGCCCTGCCGGAACAAAGCGGCGGCAAAAGCGGATAAGAGACAGCGGATAATTTTCTGGAAGCGCATGCAGACACTCCGGCGGGGAGCGCCGGGCAGAACAACTGGAGCCATATGGACAATGCGCATAACAACCTCCGGTTCCCGGTTTTGGCGTTCAGAAATCACCCCTTCCCCACAGCAAATCTGATACCCCCCGCAAAATGCGGGCATATTCCCCAAGCCCTGCGTTCATCCAGGCTCTTCAACGGCTGCCCCGGCAGCGAAGCTGCCCGGATGGGCCCGCTTACGTCGCCGCAGAAACGGGGGTGCGGAAC
>JAFQMU010000263.1 GCA_017421085.1 Desulfovibrionaceae bacterium
AGGGAAAGAAAACGTTCAGTGAGAACATAAAGTTTTTTTTTCAGTCCGCCGTATTCCCCCATGTGAACGCCGTGATAGGTATGCACACAGGGCAGCCCTGAAGCGGCTGCCAGCAGCCTGGCATACAGACCGGCTCCTTTGCCATGTGAATGAAGCACAGCAACCCCCTGTTTTCGGCAGAATGTACGCAGGTTCCATAAGGCATGAAGGTTGAACTTGCGGTGTGGCAGAATGAAGATGTTATTTTCCCCTACGCATTCGCAATAGCGTTTGTAGTATGGATAATCTTTCGGGCATGCCACGCAGGTTTTTACTCCTGGAGGCAGGTTGCGGAGCAGGCGCCAAAGGTGTTCCGGTCCCCCGCCGAAATCGGCCCGCAGGGTGAGAAAGAGAACAGCCCGGCGAATGGGCCTGGCCGGCAGCAGAGACCAGAACAGCTTGCGCAGCGGGCAGCAATACAAATTGAAATTTAAGGGGGCAATGCGCAGGGCCTTAAAATACCATGAAACGGCCCGGCGGATATCTTTAGAGCTGAAAGCGGCGATAGCGCTCATTTTAAGGGCAAGATTGGAAAAAGCAAGCCTGCGGATTCCGGGGGGAACCTGCGGGTTTTGCAGACAGGCGCTCATCATTTCCCATTCGCTGCCCAGGGCGGCTTCCGTCTGGCGCACGGCGCTGCCCGGGCGCTGCCTGTACCAGAGCAGACAGTCGGGAATGCCCCGGGCGACGTTTTGTCTTTCCGTATAGATGTGGGCAAGCAGGCGTATGAGGAAACTCCGGTCTTCTCCTATGGGGAGGCCGGGCTGGAAACGGATGTCGTCCGGGATGGCCTCGCGTTTTATCATGCAGGCGCCCATGCAGAAGACTACGCCGAGCAGCATGTCGTGCCATACGTTTCCCGTAGCGTGTCCTTTTCCCCAGGGAACCGGTTTGTACAGGTTGGCGCCGTCGATAAATCTGGCCCAGCCGCAGAAGGCGAGGTCAACGCCGGGGTTTTCTGCAAAAACCGTCAGCAGTTTTTCCAGAAAGCAATATTCCCAGTAGTCATCGGCATCGAGAAAGGCAATGAACCTGCCCCCGGCTTCATCCAGGCCCCGGTTCCGCGCTGAGGAAACACCGCTGTTTTTCTGAGAAATCAGCCTGATACGCGGGTCGGAAAAAGATTGCACTATGCGCGCCGTATCATCGGTTGAGCCGTCGTCAACCACAATGCATTCAAAGTCCGGCTCAGACTGGGCAAGAACCGATTGCAGGCATTCTCCTATCCACGGGGCGACATTCCAGGCCGGTATGATAATCGAAACAAGCGGAAGGGGCATAATACTTAACTGATGTTGGACGGCAAAAACAGCAGACGGAGGCTTCTGTAAGTTGCGGGCATTGCCATGCGGGGGCCGGGCCCGGTCAGCGTCTGGCCAGAGCCAGGGCCTGGGCCATGAGAAAATCATCTTCCTCATCGATATCAATGGCTTCCAGCCGGGAAATCGGGTAAAGCAGCGGTTTTTTCCCGATGCGGGCGCCGGATGCGCGGAACGACTGCGGCGAAAAGAGATAGAAGCACGAATTTTCTTCGTACAGAGGCGGCAAATCCTGAGTGCGCAAAAGCTCGGCCGGGTTGTGGTTCACTGCCTTGCCGTCGTCCCGGTAAAAGCGGGCGTGCCATGCTGTTACGGAAAAGAGCGAATCATGGCTTTCCAGTGCGCCGAGATATTCTTCAATCGCCTTTTCCACAGTGGCTGAGGTGAGCAGCGGGTTGGTGGCGTGGGTTTGCAGCACATGGGGGGTGCTTATAAAATTCAGGTCGTGGCTGATTATTTCGTTCATGGAAACAAAGTCGCCGCAGAGCTCTTTCGGTCTTTCCACAACCGTGACCTTGCCTCTGGTCCGCACCAGTGCGGCAATCTGCTCACTGTCGGTGTTTACAATGATTTTTTCCACGCTGGGGCACTGCATCAGCATGTCGATTACATGCAGGCAAAGCGGTTTGCCCGCGAAATCGCGGACATTTTTGCCGGGAACCCGTTCAGAATGCCCCTTCATTGGCATGAGTGCGGTAACTTTATTCACTGCGGCTCTCTCTTTTATCGAGTATATTAATTAATAATGCTGCTGGATAAATACTCGTTATGTCAGCTCACGTCAAGGGCTGAGCTGAGAGTGGAGGGTGACGGGGCTGACGCATTGAAAAAGCCCCTTATGAAACAGGGGCTGATGTTTTTTCATTGCTGCGCAGGCTCTGAAGGTAAAGCCACCAGGCTCCCAAGCCGTCGGATCGGGCAGGCGCGCCCGCCCGATTACTTCACGGCAGACAGCCGGAAGCCGGGCTCATGTCGCGAATGCGGCGGCTTAGGATTTGCCCGCCCCGCCTGGAAAAAGAATGTCTGAATTCCGGCCTCGGCGCGGCCTGTGTTCTGGCGGTAAGGCTCTCCTGAATCGGCTGGAAACAGTCAATCGTTATGCGCTGCAAAGACTTTCAGACGCTTCAGCCTGTGAGCGGCTGCAGGTTGATTTCCGGCAGGTTATATTATATGAGAAGACCGAATCTTGAAAATGACAGCTTCAGGGGACGGTTTCGATATAACATCAATAGCTTCCGTTGCCTGCTGTCTTTACACCCAGGGGGAATTAATGTGGAAAAATTTTTTGACAGCCCGCAACGCCGCAGCGGTAAACTGGTTCGCTTCTTGCTCTCTCTCCCTCTCTCTCTTAACAACTCTAGGTCTGTAAAAAGTTCTTTTGTCGCGCTGAGGCGCCGAGCCGGTTCATTGCCGGTATCCAGATACAGACTGGTTGCTTTCCTGCTTTCACTGGTAGCTCTGGTTTGCAGTTGCATCACTGCGGCCAGGTCGATATATTCTCATTCATATCATGTGGCGGATACAATCTTTATTTTTGAAGCTGCTCAGGCTTTACACAACTTTGGCCTGCGTGAAATCTTCAATTTTGTGTATGCCCCATGCACTCAGATATTTCCTGACCTGCTTACAGCATATTTGGCTTCCTTTTTTTCCAATGACTATCAGGTGGTTGCTGTCTTTGTGCTGTTTGTTCAGGTTGGGGTTATGATTGCGGGTTCTGTTTATTTTTTCAGAGTAATTCTGCCGCCCGGAAAAAGACTGCCTGCCTGCTCGTTGACTGTCATCTTTGTAGCCTTTGCCCTGATTCTTAAGGCAAAGGTTTTTACATTTACTTTTTACCCGCTGGGCAATTCAATTCACTATTGCGCATTTATTCTTGCTCTGCCAATCTCTGCTCTGTGCATCGCCTGGCTGAGGCAGGGAGGCAGGGACCGTCCGATTCTGATGGGAATTTTGCTTTTTCTGGCCAGTCTGTCCGCCCAGTCGACTCTTCCTTTTATAACCACCCCGCTTTTAATCTATCTGGGCTGCTGTTTTCTGAGGTCGGGCTGGAGCAGAAAAAGATGTCTGCATGGAATTTTTATTGTGTTATTTGTATCTTTGTTTGGCTTCATTATCGCAAAGCAGATTTTGCCGGCCAATTCCGGTTTCGGAGGCTTCACCATTTTGGACACGGATGTCGGCTCAGTACTGACGCGTTTAAACGTTTATTTAAGCGGCCTGCTGTACGCGCCTCAAAGAGTACAGGCAAATCCCTTTATCGGGTTTCTCCTCGCCCTGC
>JAFQMU010000264.1 GCA_017421085.1 Desulfovibrionaceae bacterium
GAGAGCGTTGCCGATGCGCCTGTTTATATTTTCGGATGTTTCCAGGCCGGCGGGGGGTTGTCGCGCTCAGCTGAATTGTATGCGGAACAATTTGAAAAAACCCACCCCCACTGCATCAGGGTGGACACAAGCCGGGAAGCCTTGCAGACGCTCAAAAACCCGACAACTGACGGCTCAGTGCGTTTTATGGGCGATATTATTGACGACTGCGGAGCAGGCACTGTCATTATCCACCACAACCCCCCGCAGTTGCAATGGCTGCTGTGCAGACTGGGCCGCCGTTTTCTCCGCCATAAGCGGATTGTTGCATACATGGTGTGGGAGCTGGAAGACATTCCCCCCTTATGGAAACACGCCCTGCGTTTCGTTGACGCCGTGGAAACCCCCAGCAGCTTCTCCCATACGGCCATTGCCCGAAGCACCCATAAGCGTGTTTCCATACGCCCGCATTGCGTATCGTCTCCGCCTGAAGTCAGGCAAAGCTACTGCGCTGACGGCATCCTGCGCTGTCTGTTTATTTTTGACATGGCCTCGCTCTGTTCGCGCAAATATCCTGAAGCGGCAATAAAAGCCTTTGCAAGCGCCTTTACCCCGGAAGAGGGGCGGCTCAGCATAAAGATAGGGCAGCATACTGCTTCTGAGCAGGACTATGAGCGCCTTTTGCAGCTGGCAGGCGCATATCCTCATATCCGGATAATTGCCGGTTGGATGGATGATGCCGCGCTGCATCGTCTTTATCTTGAACATGACGTCTATTTGTCGCTGCATCGCTCGGAAGGGTACGGCCTGACCATCCGCGAGGCCATGCTGCGCAGGCTTTATGTTGTGGCCACGGCCTGGTCGGGGAATATGGATTTTATGGAAGGCGATCTGGTTTATCCGGTGCCTTACAAACTGATTCCGGTTGATCGCGAGTACGCTGTGTTTAACAGCGTGCCCCGCGCCCGCTGGGCTGAGCCCGACATTGAAGCGGCGGCGGCTATTTTAAGACGGTTAAGAACCAAACTGCTCAGTTCATCAACTTTTGACGGGAATGCGAAAAATAATTCCGAAGCATCCCCAACTGGCACAGAAGTTTAAGTTTAGCAAGGATAATCCGGATGAATACGCTCCGCCTGCTTTTTGCCGACTTTCGACGGATTATGGGCGTGCTGCCGCCGCATTTGCGCCGTTCGGTCACCTGGCTGTTTGCAGCCATGGTTCTGCTGGGCATTGTGGAACTGTTAAGCATTATCAGTCTTACCGGCTTTTTTACTGTGGTCAATACCCCGGCTCAGGTCGTTTCTTCCCGGTATGGGCAGAAACTGCTGGAGTGGCTGCCCTGGTTGGAACCCGTATTTCAGGACTACCGCCGGCTTGTGCTCTGGGCCTGCCTGATGCCCATCGGGTTTATCGTGGGCAAAAACGCCTTTGCCGCTCTGGTGGCCTGGCGCTCAGCCCTGCTTGGGGAGCGGGTAGCCGCTCATGTGGGCATGAATGTGATGCGCTGTTTTCTGTATATGCCTTACAGCTGGCATCTCTCCGCCCAGAGCAGCCAGGCCCTCACCTGCATGCAATGGCGCTTCAACCTCGGCCAGCTGCTGCTCAACCTGATGCAGGCCTACAGCAATATCATTACTGTTACTCTCCTGTTCTGCGGCCTGGCTTTTTATGAACCCGGCGTTACCCTGTTTGGAGTGGCCTTCATGATGATTGCTTCATGGACTACCTATAACCTGTTGCGCAAGCGGGTCGACCGGGCTGCTGAAACCATGGCGTCCGCCCAGATGAAGGAGAACACGGCCACAGTCATTGCCATGGGCGGGGTGAGGGAGCTGCTCATTTATCAACGGCAGCCTGTTTTTCTGGAAGAAATAGCCAGGCATGTGCATGCGGGGATGCGGCCGCGGTCATTTGTAAGCATCAGCCCCGGCGTGCCGGCATGGACGCTGGAGAGCAGCGGTTTTTTCTTAATCTGGCTGGCCATATATCTGCTCATCCATTTACAGGATGCAAGTCTCGCCGCCATTACTACTACAGTGGCCCTGCTGGTGCTCACAGCCTGGCGGGTTCTTCCCTCGCTGAACCGGGTGCTGGGGGCGACCGTGAATATCCGCAGTCTGCAACCCACGGCCCTGCCCTGTCTGGATTATTTTGAGAAGCTTTCCTCCCTTCTCCCGGAAACAGCGGCGGAAGCGGACCCTGAGTTTAAAATCAGGGGAGAAATCGTGTTTGACAAAGTGTCCTATCGTTACCCCGGGGCTGAGGTCAATGCCCTGAGCAACATCAGCTGCCGCATTCCGCTGGGGGCCACGCTGGGGCTGGTGGGCCGCTCAGGCGCAGGCAAGAGCACCTTCATCAATATTTTGAGCGGCCTGCTGGAGCCTACAGAAGGGAGGCTGCTGGTGGACGGCGAACCCATGAGCGCCGCAGAGCTCGCCGCATACCGCAGACAGCTCGGATATGTGCCGCAGACGCCCTATCTCCTGCCGGGAACTGTGGCCCAGAATGTGGCCTTCAGCGACTGGGGCAATCCCCCGGATATGGAAAGAGTGCGCAGAGCCTGCCGCGAGGCGGCCATAGATTTTCTGGGCCCGGACTGCGAGGAGCTGGACAGACCTGTGAGCGCAGGAGGCAGCGGCTTCTCCGGCGGGCAGATGCAGCGCATATCCATTGCCAGAGCCCTTTATGTCAACCCGGGCCTGCTCATTTTTGACGAGGCCACCAGCGCCCTGGATCAGGCCAGCGAAGCCGCGGTTCAAGATGCCGTTGTCAACAGCAGGGGCAGGCGCATCAGCGTAATCGCCGCCCACCGCCTGAGCACCCTTGAAATCTGCGACTCCGTCCTCTGGCTGGAAGGGGGGAAGGTAAAGGATACAGGAGATTCTGCAAAAATCATCTCAGCATATAAAAAATCCATGGAGGAACTATTCTCAGATGATGCCGCATAATACACCCATTTATCCAACTATTCTTTGCGGAGGCAGCGGTACGCGGCTCTGGCCGCTTTCGCGCGACCTGTATCCCAAGCAGTTTGCCGACACCGGCATGGGCGGCAACCTGTTCAAGGATACGCTCAGGCGGGCCTCTTTTCTGTGTTCAGCAGACGGCGTCCTTGTAATCTGCAATCAGGAACACGCCTTTTACGTTGATGAAGGACTTTCTGCCTGCAATATCCCAGGACAGATAATTTTAGAGCCAATGCCCAGAAATACAGCGCCCGCAGTTGCGCTGGCTGCAATGGCAGCCCTGGAACAGACGGAAGGCGGAAAGGCGCTGTTGCTGGTGATGCCCTCCGACCATGCTATTGAGGATATTGAAGTATTTGCAAAAGGTGTGAACCAGGCCGCAAGTCTGGCGCAGGCCGGGTACATCGCCACTTTCGGGATAGTCCCGACCGGGCCGGAATCGGGCTTCGGATATATTAAACAGGGCGAGGCTTTAGGCGAGGCAGGTTACCTTATAGCTCGCTTTACGGAAAAGCCTGCCCCTGCGCAGGCCGCCGCCATGCTGGCCGAGGGCGGATATCTGTGGAACAGCGGCATGTTCCTGCTGGATGCCTCGCTGTATCTGGAGGAATTGAAGAGCTACGCGCCTGATATTCATGCCCGCTGCTGCGAAGCCTGGGGGGCGCGCAGAGAAGACGGCAGGTTCATTCAGCCGGACAGGGAGAAATTTCTCAGCTCGCCTGCCGTATCCATAGACTATGCAGTGATGGAGCATACCAAGCGGGCGGCAGTATGCCCGCTTAATGCCTGCTGGCAGGACATGGGCTCATGGGAAGCCTTTTACCAGTCAGGAGATAAAGACTCCGGCGGCAATGTCTGCATCGGCGATGTCATGCTTGATAATTCAGACAACTGTTACCTGCACGCCTATCATCGGCTTGTTACGGCCATTGATATAAAAAATATGGTCGTGGTCGAAACCAAAGATTCCGTTCTGATTACCCCTCGCAGCTCTGTGCAGAAGGTCGCTGCCATCGTCAGAAAGCTCAAGGACGCCCAACGCCCCGAGTGCAGGGAGCATCCGCTTGTACACAGACCATGGGGAAACTACGAATCGCTCGATACAGGCCCGCATTTTCAGGTGAAGCGAATCACAGTCAAGCCGGGCGGTCAGCTTTCACTGCAAAAGCACCACCACCGGGCTTAACACTGGGTAATAGTAAGCGGAACTGCGGAAGTGACCAATGGTGAGGATACACGGCTCTATTCAGAAAACCAGTCCGTATATATCCCTTTGGCCGCTGTGCACAGGCTGAAAAATCCGGGCCGCATCCCGCTGGTGCTCATTGAAGTGCAATACGGTTCCTACCTTGGAGAAGATGATATTGTTCGGATTGAAGACTCATATGGTCGGGCCTGATGCTGCCAAGTACGCCATAAAAAAACTCTAAGTCATCATTATTTTTACAATTCTTTTAGGAGCGCTCAATATGTCAAAGCTCAAACTGCTTATCATTTCAACATACAATATCAAATGTGGAATTGCGTCTTTTACAGCCGCTCTGAAATCTCAGCTTGAAGATGACTTTATAGTGGATATCGCTGTTCTTGATCAGGATATTCTCAAGAATTATCCAAATAAATTTGGTGATGCTGAAATTTGCAGAATTATTAAAATGTCTGAAAATTACGATGTTGTAAATCTTCAGCTTGAATGGGGCACTCTGGGGTCTGGTCAAGGGAGCATTGTAAAGCGCTTTTCCATGCTGATGAACGGATGCAGCAAAATGCTCCTGACGCTGCATACGCCGGTGTACTGCCATTTCAACAGTCGTGAAATTATATCGCTCTTATCAAGAATGCGCTTTATCAGCGCATTCAAATCAACGCTCAGGAATATTACAAGCTACTGCTTTGAGCGGAAAAAACTTGGTATAATCAAAAAAACTGCTGCAAAGCGCGGGAATAATTTCCACATTATGGTGCATACAAAGCGTGAACGCAAAAATCTGTCGGGACTGCATCATATCCCCAATGTGCATGATCACCCTTTAAGCAATATCCACACAGGCTGGCCAGCGCAGCTGGAAGAAGACAAATGGCTTTTCCGTTCTGAGCTGCTGAGAAGATTCGGAGCTGATGCCGTGTTAATCGGTTTTTATGGATTTATCAGCAGATATAAAGGGCTGGAAACTCTGATTGAAGCGGTCAATTCCTTGCCCGACAACTACAAATTACTGATATTCGGCTCGATACACCCCCAAAGCATTAAAAAATATGAGCCGATCAATCCATATCTGGCGGAGGTGGTCAAATGTGTAAATGCCTCTCCCTCCAGAACGGAAAAAGTATTTTTTATGGGCTCCCCCGATGACTACGGCTTTGCCAAAGCTGTATGTGCTGTTGACGCCTGTGTTTTTCCTTATCTGGAGGTGGGGCAGAGCGCTTCCGGGCCTGTATCCATCGCGGTTGAACTTAAACGCCCTA
>JAFQMU010000004.1 GCA_017421085.1 Desulfovibrionaceae bacterium
CCCCCCCCACACACACACCACCACCACCCACCCCTAGGGTTAAGTGTTTGGAATTACAGATATTTTAGGTTATTTTGAGCCCCTGTTCCAAGTGCTCTCTATGCGACCTTTCGGGGAATGAGCGTTCAAGAATAATCGTCCATCTGTTTCCCAGATAATGAAAATATTTATTAACTTTTTTTGCCGCCTGTTCACATTCTTCGCTATCGTCCAGCATGCCGCTGCTGGCAAGATGCACTATTGGCATCAGGAAGGAATTGAATTCTCCTTTCTTTTTAGACAAGTTTAAAGCCTGAGTGTAATTCCCCTTCTGATAATGGTAATAACACAGAATATTATTCTGCCAGTCGGGAATGAGGCCAGGCAGATCGGTTACTTTTTTCATCAGGCTTTCCATTTCGTCCCACAGCCCCAGAAGAGAACACCAGGAACTCAGTGATGCGATAACGCTGCTGGAAAAGGAGTTGACGCGAATGGCCAGTTCAAGGTTATTTTTAAATTCCTTAACATTGCCCCTCAGAAAATAATTTGAGGCCAACACTTCATACGGAAGCTGCAGATATTTGTTTATCTTGCTGGCCTGTTCAGCCAGCTCAAGCGAGCGGTCAAGGGCATTTTCTATATTATCGAAAGCGCGTTGAAAGTCGGTTGCATAAAGGTCTGCCTGCATTGCGATCAAGGATGCGTTTGCAGGATCGATTTTTAAAGCCTCCTCAAGCAGATGCAGCATATGGCGTTGAGTATCAGATGTCGGATTTCTCACCCAGTGGGCATAGCCTATAAAAACGTTGTCCAGCAACTTATCGCTCACATCGCTTTTGCTGCGGAGAACATGATAAATGATGCCTAACTCGCCCGCCAGCTGAAAAATAATGTTTTTCCCCATGTCTTCCTGTAATTTGAACAGGGCCTCGCGGTCATCCGCTATTCCCACAAACTTGTCCGACCATACATTGGTGTAAGTGTGAGCATTTTTCAGGGTTATAAAGAGCTTACAGGCATTTTTTTCCATATAGCCGCTTCCGCTCAAAATGAATTTGGCATCAGTTTCGATGGCCAGGCTGCTGATGTCTTGCTTGCCTGATTGGTCCATGCGTTGAATATACGAGGGAGTGATGACTGCAAGGTCTGGAAAGTGAGTAAACCCAGCGCTCAGCTCTTCATAGATACCGCTGAGAAATATATCGGACTCGGTTTGCATATTCAAATTGGTAAAGGGAAGAAGGAGAATGCTTATCTGATAATTTTTGCTGTTTGGAATGCTGAACGCGCGGTGGGGTGCCGATGAATTCCTTTTAAACACAGGAGCGTACTGCCCTTTTGGAATTTCAATAAGCACAGGGTCGTCAGGATGGTTATGGTAATATTCACGCAGTTTATTGCGCAGCCTTATGGCCTCTGTGCGCACCAGCGAACTTAGCGTTGAGTCGAAGTCCTTGCCCAGGGAAAAACACTCAACTCCAATTGTATAACCTTTTAAAAGATGCTCGTTGTTGGCAAGCTTGGCTTCTATAATATAGTTCAGAAAGTTTTGGAGCTGTTTCGACTTGGCAAAGTCTGAGCTTGAAATAATCTTTTGCCTCTGACTTCTGACTTCATCGTCAGTAATACCTCTTTTCATAATTACCCCCCATAAATTTTATACCATCAGCAGCCAGGTTTGCCAACCCCATGCCGGGGTTATGTTTCTAACCTGTCAGCTGAATGCGGTTGACAGTCAGTAACTTATTGAATCCTGCAAGCTCTGCCATAAGAAAATAGTAAATGTGTATATCCTGCCCGTCTTAATAACCAATTAACTGCAAGGAGGATCTTATGGCAAAAATTGTAAACTCATGGGATGAATGGGCCCCTCTGAAGAGAACAGTGGTGGGCACCGCCCGCGGAACTCAGATCCCCGCTCCGGAGCCTAACTGGGAATATCCGGCCAATAAGGGAGGATATCCTTTAGGCACTTGGGGCATGTTCCCGGAAGATCAGACTGAACGTGCCTGTGAGCAGCAGGAAAATTTTGTAAAGATTCTGGAAAAGCGGGGCATTATTGTTGACCGCCCGGTGCTGCATCCGGTGATGCTTTCCCCAACCCCCTATTCAACTCCTGACTGGACCCAGCAGAACATGCGCGGGATATGCTGCCCGCGCGACATGTTTATCGTTGTGGGCAATGAAATAATTGAAACAGCCGGTTCACACCGTTCCCGCTGGTATGAATATCTTAACCTGCGTCCCTTGTTTGAAAAGTGGTTTCAGGAAGATAAGGAGTTCTTATGGAGCGCCGCGCCCAAACCGCGTCTGACAAACGACAGCTATGTGCCCAATTACAGATATTTGCTCAACCATGTCTGGGATGATGCTGAAAAGGAACGGCGCGCTGTGGAATGGGACTATCAGCTGACTGAAGTTGAACCGCTCTGGGACGGCGCTGACGGCGCCCGCGCCGGGAAAGACATTTTCTGGTGCTGCTCTTCCGTATGCAACCGCAGCGGGGTTGACTGGCTCAAGCGCTATTTTGAGGCCCGCGGCATTCGTCTGCATCCGGTGCAGTTTGATTACCGCATCAGAAAGTCCTGGAACCCATGGCACATTGACTGCGAATTTACCATGGTTCGCCCCGGCTTGTTGATTCTCAACCCTGAAATGCCGGTGATGACTCCGGAAATCCATGACCTCTTCCGTAAAAATGATTGGGAAGTAATCAACGCTGTCGGCCCCAATCATGAATACCATGCCGATGTGTCACTGCTTTGCGCCGGGACTGAAGGCGGCATGTACGGCAAAAGCTGGATCAGCATGAATACCTTTGCCCTCGGGCCCAACACAATCTGTGTGGAGGCCCATGAAAATGACTATATGGAGCAGCTCAACAAAATGGGCATCGAAGTAGTTCCCGTTCCCTTTGATCAGGTGGTTCCATTCGGCGGCTCCCTGCACTGCAATACTCTGGATATTTACAGAGAGAGCAGTCTTAATGACTACTTCCCCAATCAATAGGAAGCCATACCAACAATATATGAGCTCCCCGGCCTGCCGGGGAGCTGCCCCAGGGGTAAACCGGACGATACCCTCAGCTGTTGGAACTGAAAGTTAGGATTCACGAAAATAACTGTGATTATGGGGTGACCTGGGGCCTGATATTCCTGACATGAGCTCCTGTAAACCGCGGAAATCCGCGTTTCAACATTACTTAACAAGGAGATAGGACATGGAAAATATGGGCGTAATCATAGGGATATTGTGCTATTTTGCCGGCATGATTCTTGTGGGCTTTTTGTTGCGCAATAAGAATAAGGGGGCTGAAGATTTCCTGGTTGGAGGCAGACAGTTCGGTCTGTTTTTCAATGCAGGCACTCTCACGGCCTGTTTTCTGGGTGGCGGTCTGTTAATTTCCAGCCCCGGGCTGCTCCTCGGCTGCGGCATCTGGAATGATGATATCAAGTTCGGCTGGCTCATGACTTTCGGTGCCATCCCCTGTCTGGTTGGCGCCGGGCTCTTTTTCATGCGCAAGATGTGGCGCTTGAAGCTGCTCTCTCTGGGTGACTTTTACTACCGCCGCTTTGGTCGTAACACCGGGATTGTTTCTACTGTTTTGATGGCTTTTACTTTCACTTTCTGGGTTGCCACCCAGACATTAGCCTTCGCCAAGGTGGGCGTAAGCCTGATTGGCTGGGAACTTAACTACTGGATAGTTGTATCCATGATCGTTATCTGCCTGTATACTCTGCTCGGAGGGCTGTGGGCAGTATGTATTACCGATATTATTCAGGTAATCATCGTTCTGGCGGGTATTATCATTATGACCCCGGTGGCGGTAAGCATGGTGGGCGGCTGGGATGTCTTTGTCGAGCACGTCCCTCAAGATAAGCTGCAGGTATTCCCGCACAGGGTTGATGCCATCCTCCCCTGGTTTGCCACCCTGGCCATCGTTGGTCTTGGCTCCATCATTAATCCTGACCTGATGCAGCGCGCCTTTTCCGCCAAGTCGCCCAAGGTTGCCGAGCACTCCGCCTACTGGGCCGCCGGCATTTCCACTGCGGTCAAGGTTTTTGTGTTCATTCTTACTTTTGCAGCTCTCCAAATCGCAGCCATGGCTGCAACTGACCCGTCTATCGGGCTGAATATGGACATGATTATGGCTGACCCTGAGATGACCATTCCTCTGGCCTTCTCCAAGGTTATGCCTGGGCCTATCGTAGTGCTCTTCTTAGGGGCTCTGATGGCTGCGGTAATGTCGGCCGCCGCTACGGCCAATATTGCATTGGCCGGGGTTCTGGCCAAGAATTTGGTGCAGGATATTTTCTTCCCCAATATGAGTTCCCGTGCCCTGATGCAGGTTTCCCGGCTTATCGTTCTGATTATTGGCGTTATCGGGATGGCTATTGCCATTGGTCTGCCCTCGGCTGCTCTGGTGGGCGCTCTTGGTTTTGACCTTATTCTCTCCTGTACCACCATGCCGGGTATTCTTGGTCTGTACTGGAAGAAGACCAATGGCTACGGGGCCGTTGCCGGTATGCTCAGCGGGGCCTTTGTCAGAGTTGTTGTCTGCGGTATGGTTAACGGTTTCAGCCTTGCGGGCATCAGCGCTGCTGGCGATACCTGGTATTACTTCACCATATTTGGTCCAATAACCTCTCTGATTTTCACTGTGGTCGTATCGCTGGCTACCCAGAAGATTGATCCGCCGGTTGTATTGGAAATGGATCCTGACCCGGATCGTCCTGAAGCCGCTTAACAGGCAAGGCCAGGATATTTGACTGAAAGATTCTGCCCGCCCTTGGGGGCGGGCAGTCTCAGCTTGAATTCTTGGTCAGTATACAATGACGCCTCCAGCGTAACGGCGGCGCCCGGAAAAGGACGAGTCAGAATCGCATTTGCCCTCGCGGGGTAGTCTTTGTCAGGTATACGATTATTGGTAAGCCCCAAAAAATGTTTTATACAGCTTTTTGAGGAAACAGTATGCAAACAGCTTTAGGTTACATATTCATTATTATGGCGACCATATGCTGGTCAACTATCGGCCCTCTGGGTCTCTACGCTCTCAACGCAGGCATCAGTCCTGTAGAAAGGTCTTTCTGGGGCGCGGTTTTCGGTTTTATTCTCTTTTTTATACATGCCTGTGTTATGCGCAGGCTGCGCATTCCTCTGAAGGTGTTTGGGGCCTGCTTTTTATTTGGTTGCGTGGGTTCTGCCGGTATGTCGTTTACCAATAATTTCGCCCTGCTCGGCGCTGGGGCAGGTATGGCGTCTATGCTTCAGAATGGCGTAACACCAGTGTTTACAGCAATTTTCGGGCTGATTTTGTTTAAGGAATTTATTTCCTCCTGGCGTCTCACCGCCATTATAACGGTTATCGCCGGTCTCGTGCTGATTTGTGTCTCAGGCGGAGGGCTTGCCGAAGGCGCCAAATGGTGGGGTGTGGCTGCCGGCATTGTTTCCGGTTTCTGCTATTCCATGCAGTTTTGCTTTCTGAAGAACCTTTTGAAGAAATATCCGACCCCCAACCTGTTTATGGGCACTACCCTGGGCACGGCCGCTGTAATGCTTCCCTTTGTGGATTTTATGCCGGACAAGACCGTGGAAATCTGGCTTTATTTATTTGTTCCTATTGTAATCAGCGGCTGGATGGGCTCACTGTGCTATGCATCCGGGCTGAAGCGGCTGGAAATCAGCCGGGCGGGAGTACTTATTACCATTGAGCCTGTACTGGCCGCCATTCTGGCCTGGATACTCTGGGATGAAATGTTTTCTGTGCTGGGATGGATCGGCTCTCTTGTCATTATCATTGGGGTAATGCTCACCACTATTGAAAAGCAAAGACGGCCGCAGAAAGGGCCGGGCCAGGAAAGCGGGGAAAGTGCGGCCGGGCCTGATACCGGGAAAGCAGAGCTTTCTTCTGAGGCGGAATGCATTGATGCTGCCGGAAATGCTGCAAATCTTGATTTGCAAGCGGAGGAAACAGCAAAAACTTAAAGGCCCGACCTGTTAGGGAGGTCCCGGGGCAAAAAGACAAAGCGACAGGATGATTTGTTTTCATCGGTTCGCGGCTTAAAACAGGCAGTATTTGTTGAAATAATCTCCATACGAAACAGCGCCCCGCTGCCCTGCAAAGGGCTGAGCGGGGCGCTGAATATTTCAGAAGGCAACTTAAATTGTCTGAAACGGTCTGAGCAATGAGGCAGGCATTTCTGAGCAGGATACCGCGCTGGAAAGCGGGGGCAGCAGGCCATGTCCTTAACAAATTCAAGTGAACTCAAGCCTCGTTGCTCTCCTGCAAGCAGACAGAATCCGTCTGCCCGAGTAAGGCGGCTAAATGGCAGCCAGAAGCAGTTCGCCAAACTCCCTGCACCCGACTGTGACCGCCCCTTCCATCTGCGCTGCCAGATCGCGGGGCACGTGCTTTGAGGCAATGGTTTTAACCATCGCGTTCTGCACCAGAGCGGCGGCCTCCGGCAGCCCCATCTGCTCAAGCATCATTGCGCCTGAAAGCAGAATTGAACCGGGGTTGGCCGTGTCTTTCCCCGCATGCTTGGGAGCGGTGCCGTGGGTTGCTTCAAAAAATGCGAGCTGGTCGGAACAGTTCATGCCCGGGGCAATGCCCAGCCCCCCCACCTGTGCAGCCAGCGCATCGGAGAGATAGTCTCCGTTCAGATTGGGGGTGGCCAGCACGCTGTAAAGTTCGGGCTTCATCAGGGCCTGTTGGAACATATTGTCGGCAATTCTGTCTTTTATAACCAGTCTGCTTCCCGGCGCTTCGTCCGCTTCGTTGGTGGTCTGACCGCCGAATTCGGCTGCTGCCAGTTCATAGCCCCAGCGTGCGAAGGCCCCTTCGGTAAACTTCATGATATTGCCCTTATGCACCAGAGTTACGCTTGGCTTGCCTTGGGCCAAGGCATATTGGATGGCTTTGCGCACCAGACGCTTTGAGCCGTGTTCGGTCATGGGTTTTATGCCCACCCCGGCGGAAAGATCTACATTTGCTCCAAGCTCTTCCCGCAGGAAGGAAATCAGCCTCTTTGCCTCCTGGCTGCCCGATTCATATTCAATTCCGGCGTAAACATCTTCAGTATTCTCTCTGAACACAATCATATCCACCTTTTCAGGATTGCGCACAGGGGAAACAATGCCGGGATAATAGCGGATGGGCCGGATGCAGGCATAGAGGTCGAGAATCTGCCTGAGCGCTACGTTCAGGCTGCGGAAGCCGCCCCCCACCGGCGTAGTCAGCGGGCCTTTGATGGCAAATTCTGCCTGACGCAAAGTATCGATGGTTTCCTGCGGCAGGTACTCTCCGGTTTCGTTCAGGGCTTTTTCCCCGGCCAGAATTTCGCGCCACTCTATTTTCCTGGCGCCTGCGCTTGCTTTTTTTACCGCAGCGTCCAACACCGGGCGGGCTGCCGCCCAGATTTCCGGGCCAATGCCGTCGCCTTCAATGAAATATACTACCTGAGTCATATCATTCCTTGTAATTATTGGTTACCGCAGCCCGGCTTGGGCTCGAACGGCAGAAAGCATACTGATTTTGTCTGTTCCGGGCAAGGGATTGTTGCCTTGCAGTTGAAAAAGAAATTTAATTTCTGCAAAAAGGGGTTGACTATTTTCAGGGAAGCGGATAAACAATCTTTACCTAATGAGAACAATTCCTAAATAGCTATGGAGGAGAATTTAATATGTGTGAATGTGAATTTGCAAGAATCGGGCATAAAGTTAAAGATTTCAAGATTGAGACCTATAATCCGGTGAATTTCGGCTTTGGCGAAGTTGATTTCGCCAAGTTGCAGCAGGAAGGCAAGTGGGTAATTC
>JAFQMU010000265.1 GCA_017421085.1 Desulfovibrionaceae bacterium
AGCGGAACAAGGTCAGCCAGAGTGCCGAGGGCCACCAGATCAAGAATGCTGCGGATATCCTGACCAGACTTGTGCGTACCCTCAAGCAGATTATGCACTTGAGCCATAAGAAAGAACGCCATGCCAACACCGGCAAGGCTGGGATAGGGAGAACCGGGCAGAGCCGGATTACAGACAGCACTGGCGGGGGGCAGCTCAGCGGCGGGGAGGTGATGGTCGCTCACAACTACATCGACCCCGAGCTCAGCGGCCAGTTTTACCGGCTCCCAATCGCTGATGCCGCAGTCTACAGTCAAAATCAGCCCCACCCCCTGCTCGGCCAGGCTGCGCACCCCATTGCAGTTCAGCCCATAGCCGTCGCGGCTGCGGTGAGGAAGAAAGGCGAGCACATCAAAACCATGCCAGGCAAGCACAGTTTTAACCAGAGCGGCGCTGGTCACGCCGTCAACGTCATAATCGCCCCAGACAGCCACTTTTTTGCCTGCCCGCAGGGAGTCGGCAATAATTACGGCCGCCTGTTCCACTCCAGGCCAGTTTAGCGGGGGAATGAGGTTGCGCAAACCAGGGTTGAGAAATCCGCAAAGCTCCTTTTCTCCATTTAAACCGCGCAAATGCAGAATGCTCAGCAGCCATGGCGAAATCCCCAGTCTGGCGGCAAGCCCGGACAGCTCATTCACTGGCGCTGCGCTTTCACGAGGCAGCCATTTTTTACGTAAACTGGGCATGAAGTTACAGAACTGAACAAATAGAAAAAAGTCTTCGCACTGAGAGATAAAAGCGACTGGGCAACGTCGTTGAAGGAACTCTCTCATTGCCTGCATGCGCTGATGACAGGTTTTGACGCAGGGAACAACGCCCCTTCATGGACCGCATGCAGACAGTTTTACTTACATAACCGATTTGCCGCGCGGAACCGGCAAAAGTTCCGCGCGGCAGCAATATCCAGCACCCAGCCGGGCCTCCTATAGCTTCCCAGCTATCCGGCCGGGTGGGTTTTACCACCACTAGCCCTGGATGCCCGCCGGTTCCGGCGTTCCCGCCGGCTGCGCCAGGCTGTTTTGCGCATTTTGCACTTTATCCAGGAGGGTGGATGGGATTAATTCCTTGCTCTGCATCCAGGCTAAAAATTTATGGGCCACTTCCTGCTGCGGATTGAGCTTCAGCGCCTCAAGCAGACTTTCCACGGCTTCCGCATACTTGGAAGAGTCAAAGTATGCCCTGGCCATGTTTATATATAAATTTTCATCAGCCTTGCTCAGCTCAAGGGCGCGCTGGTAATATTCCAGCGACTGGGGCAGCATTTTATTTTTGCGCAGGTTGATTCCAAATTCATTAAACAGATGCTTGTGCTCTTCTTCAAAGGCGGCTTCAAGCTTCACTATGCGCTGAAAAACGTCATCGGCTTTTTCGCTCTGCCCCCGCTCAAGATAAGTAAGCCCGAGCCCGAAGTTGGCCCGCACGTTGTCTTCATCAACCTTGAGCGCATTACCGTATTCATATTCAGCGCTGTAGTGCTCTCCGCGCTGACGGTGCCGGTCAGCCCGGGCAATGGTTTTATTCATTTCCCGCATTCGGGGGAACACGGTCTGCACATAAAATTCCATTTCCGGCGAAAAGGAACCGAGGAACTCCTCCAGAGTTACCGTCCGCTTGGGGCCGGAAGGCACATAATTGGCATTGAGCGGCTGTACGGTAATCTGCCCGTCGTCCATTTCTTCTGCAAACCAGAATGACTTCTGGATTGTTTTGCGGGTAGTTGTGCCCGTGCCTACCTTGCGCACTTCCTGACAGGAAAATACGCCCTTTATCTTTTCACGTTCGCCTTCGTGTTCCGCTGTCGCCCCAGCGCCAGGCTTTGAATTAAGTTTATCCATATCTCCCCTCGAATCCGTATTTCATCCATAGCACAAAACAAAAACAAAGGGCACCCCGTATGGGCAACTTATTTTGCCTGGGCGATATCCTCAAGCACCAGATCGCAGGCGGCCTCAGGGTCCGGGGCAGCCGTAACAGCCCTGCCGACCACCAGAAAGTCGGAGCCAAGCGCTGCCGCTCTGCCGGGGGTCATTACCCGTTTCTGATCCTGCGTCGCCCCCCCCGCAAGCCTGATGCCGGGGGTGAGGCAAATAAAGTCGCTGCCGCAGGCAGCTTTGATTGTTTCGATTTCATGCGGAGAGCATACAATGCCCCTGAGCCCCCAGTTCCTGGCAGCTACGGCGCGGTTGAGGGCAAGTGCGGCCGGGCTGGGAGCCGCCCCGTCAACCCCATAAAGAGCCAGGTCAGCCGCCAGATCTTCGCTGCTCAGCGAAGTAAGCACGGTTACGCCCAGCACTGTCAGGCCGGGAGCCGCTGACGCGCCCAGAACAGCCGCCCGGCACATTTCCTCTCCTCCGCTAAGATGAATGGTGGTAAGCCCCGCCCCCAACCGGGCGGCGCTGGCAACAGCTCCTCTTACCGTGTTGGGAATATCATGAAATTTGAGATCCAGAAAAATTTCATACCCCATATTTTGCAAAGCCCGCACTACTTCCGGGCCTCCCAGGGTAAACAGCTCCATTCCCACTTTCATCCACAGGCCGCGCCCACGCAATTTTTCCGCCAGGGCCAGAGCTTCTTCTGTGGAGGGGTAATCAAGGGCAATTACTATTTTAGACATTACACCACCTGCTCAGCTAATAATTTATTGATTTGCCCGGCCTGACGCACCGGAGATATGCGCGCAGCCAGATAAACCGACTTCAACTCCAGACAGGCCCGCTCCAAATCATCATTTATCACCACGAAATCAAACCAGTGCGCATTGGCCAGCTCAGCTCTGGCGTTGGCGATGCGCCGACTGATGGTTTCAGCGCTGTCGCTGCCCCGCGACTCAAGACGCCGACGCAGAGCGGTCATGGATGGAGGGGCGATAAACACAAACACACAGCGCCCGGGCAGATTAAGACGCACCTGGGCGGCTCCCTGCACATCTATGTCAAACAGCAGGTCATCGCCGCAGGCCAGGGCGTCTTCAACGGTTTTGCGCAGGGTGCCGTAATAATTGCCATGCACCTCGGCCCATTCGATAAATTCATGATTGGCGCGGCGGCGTTCAAACTCCTCTTTACTGATGAAGTGGTAGTCGCGCCCATCCACTTCTCCCGACCGGGGAGCGCGGGTAGTGCATGAAACGGAAAACTTCAGATTTGAAAATTCGCTTAAAATCCGCCCGGCCAGAGTGGTTTTGCCCGCTCCTGACGGGGCGCAGATTACCAGCACCATGCCCTGTTTCACTGTGCGCCCTCCTGCTCCAGCCTGGCCAGCAGGGTGTCGGCCAGAATGGAAGATAAAATTACATGATTCGAGTCGGTAATGATGATTGACCGGGTCTTTCGCCCCTGAGTCGCATCGATCAGGCGCCCCGCCTGTCTTGCGTCTTCACGCAGGCGGCGCATGGGAGAAGATGCGGGGTTGACGATAGTCACAATGCGTCCGGGCATAACAAAGTTTCCCAGCCCCACGCTCAACAACTTGGGCATTGCCTACTCCAGGTTCTGCACTTGTTCACGGCATTTTTCCAGCTCATTTTTAAAATCAACAACCAGATGCTGCACCTGGGTATCCTGAATTTTGTTGCCGCAGGTAGTTATTTCTCTGAAGCACTCCTGAATGGCAAAGTCCATCCGCCGCCCGGCATCAATGCCCTGCTTGAGCAGATCGCGCAGCAGCTCAAGGTGGGCGTTCAGGCGGGTGAGCTCTTCGCTTACATCCAGACGATCGGCAAGCAGCGCAATTTCCTGTAAAAAGCGTCCTTCTTCCAGCTCCAGCTGATGCCTGGCGAGTATCTGGTTGATGCGTTCATGCAGCTGCTCAAAGCGCTCATGTTTAATATCCGGGGCGCGGGATTCAATGATGTTTACCCACTCCTGCATCCGCATAATCCGGGAGTTGATATCGGTTTCCAGCAGCCGGGCTTCCCGTGCCCGCGAGTCGTTCCAGTCGTCCAGAGCTGCGGCAAGCCCCTGCTCAAGCAGAGAACTTATTTCATCATCCGGCTCCAGCGCCTGATCTTCCCATAATGAAGAAATGGAAATAAGACGATTCAAATCAGGAATGAAATTTTCGTTGATAGCTTCTGCAAAATCGGAAATTTCGGCCAGCATTTCTTCGGCCAGTTCGCGGTTGAAGCGCACCGGCTGAATATCTTCCCGATTGATTGAAAGGGTCAGGCTGATGTCCAGACGCCCCCGGATGGCATTTTTGCGCACCAGCCGCTCCCAGATCGGTTCAAGGCTGCGTACAGGATAAGGCAGACGCCATTTGATATCCAGGCTGCGTCCGTTTACGCTGCGAATTTCCCATGCCTGAGAAATGCCGGAGTCTTCCAGAAGAGAACGCCCGAAGCCGGTCATACTTTTCAGCATAATTTCCACCTTTTCAATGCCAGTACAACAACATGCGCTGAAGCTGAAATTTTAATCCTGCCGGCCAAAAGTTTCAAGACCAGAAGAGATCCTGCGCTTCCGGCCTGCACTTTTACCGGTCGGGAGGCATGGGCCTTCTCAGACGCATGCAGAACAAAGCAATTCTCAGCTCACAGCAGGAACAGCGTAGGTGCTCTCTGCCTCTCCCGTGAGCATCAGGTCGGCCCATTCCACACCCTGCATTACGCTGTGGTCCATATTCCCCACCTCATAACGCCAGCCGCCGAATCTGCCCCTTGAATATACCCCCTGCGCCTGCAGCCAGGGCTGAATCAAAGCCAGAGCCGGGTCTCGCCCCGGGGTGGGGGTGGGGTACCCGTAATCGACCTGCATGTTCCACAGGCTGGCGCTATCCCGACTGTGCTGCGGCAGAAGCGAGGTGTTGACCAGTCCATCCAGAATCTGACTGCCAAGTTCGGCCAGGTTTTCCTGCTTATGTCTGGAAAACGAAACTTCACAGAGCAGAGCTCGTTTACCGCTGCCTGCCGGCGCGATGTTCGGCGAGTAGTTGTGCAGGTTGGTAACCCGGTAAAACGGTGCGTTATCTTCAGGGAAATACATCCAGCAGGTGTCGTCTTCACGCCGGGAATCGGTTCCTACTCCGGCCACAAACACCCCGCTGTGCTCCAGGCCTTCCGCTGCCTGTCTATACTGCTCTGGAGCATCAGTAATAATTTTTTTAACCAGCTTGTCCAGAGGAGAGGTGTTCAGCATATACTGGAATCGGATCTCCTCTCCACCGGCAGTAACCGCAATTTTATGCTCCAAATCAAGCCTGCAAAGCGGCGTATTGAAACGCACCTTACCGCCAAGACGACTTGCCATACGGCGGTAAATTTCACCGGTGCCCCCATGACGCGGAAAGCGGAATTGCGAGTTCGGCCCCCAAGAAATGTTATCGGCCTCCAGAATAAGATTTTTCAGCACCCCTTCCAAATCAACCACGCTGACCCGTTCGCCTATCCACTGAAAAGACATCAGCCTGGGGGGAAAGGCCCAGACCTTGAAGTTGTAGGGCAGCATGAAATGCCGGGCCAGCCCTGTTCCAAAAACAGTGTATATCCACTCCTCAAAATTGGCAGGGTAGGCCTCCGGACGCCTGCCAGGCAGCAGCCCTTCCACGCATTCCCACTGGATTTCCCTGGGCAGGTAGCGGATATTATTCTGATAGGGGTAAGGAGTCCAGGTATCGGCAGCCCGGATGCGGGCAATGCGGCGGTGCTGCTCATACTCATCGCCCAGCAGCTCATCGAGCAGGGCGTCAAAGTAAGCGTAGTGTGAAAAAATAACATGCCCGCCGATATCCCAGGTAAAGCCATGTTCATCTCTGAAAGAGGCCGACAGACCGCCTGCATAGGGGTTAGCCTCAAGCACCAGAAAATCATTTTCGCCAAGTTCCTGCAAACGCCAGGCCGCCCCAAGTCCGGTGGGTCCCGCCCCTGTAATCAGATACTTTACCTGCATGCTTCCTCTCTTTGGTGAAATTCACCGGAACTACCGGGTGAACTTATCCTTCAAAGCTGATATCAAAAAATCGCAGCAAAAAAAAGCTGTTTTAAGCTCCTCGAAAGCTGCACATTTTTTCTGGAGCTGAAACCACGCTTTTTCAGATGATGAAAGGCAGAGCATAACAGGAACATTCAAAAACTGCTGAGCAAGGAGGCATGGCGGGCTATACTTTATCAGGCAAACAAATTATGCTCTTACCAGGGAGCGCAAACAAACCGGCGGGGTCAGACATATGAAACTTTGCCGGGTTCCTCCCGGATATGAGGTGTGGAAAATATGGGAAATATACCTGATTTAAAAAGAACGCTCAGCAACCCTGAATTGTGCGGCCGGCTGCTCGAGCGCCTTCACAAGCTGGCAGACCGCCCCTTCCGGTTTATGGAGGTGTGCGGCACGCATACCGTGGCTTTGTTCAGAAGCGGGATTGCCTCCCTGCTCCCCCGGAACATAACCCACCTGTCCGGGCCCGGATGTCCGGTATGTGTGACGCATGACTCGGAAATCGCCCTGGCAGTAGGACTGGCCGGACGCGAGAATATTCATATCGCCACGTTCGGCGATTTGATGCGGGTGCCCGCCCCTGACGGGGAAAGCCTGAAAAAAGCCAAAGCAGCCGGGGCGCGGGTGGATATCGTTTACTCCCCCCTGGAATGTCTGGAGCTTGCCGCCGCCGATCCGGGAAGCGAACTGGTATTTCTGGGCGTAGGCTTTGAAACGACCTCCCCTGCGGTGGGCGCCACCGTGCTGGAAGCCGAAAGGCGTGGCCTGAAAAATTTTTCAGTGCTCTGCTTTCACAAACTTGTCCCCCCTGCCCTGCGCACTCTGCTGACAGCCCCGCCGCCGGCGGAGAGGGGAGCTGAAAGCCGCAATGCAGAACAGGGAATTGACGGTTTTTTACTGCCCGGGCATGTATCGACAATTCTCGGGCTTGACGCCTATAACTTCATTGCTGAGGAATACGACCGCCCGGCGGTAGTCGCCGGATTTGAGCCGGCCGATCTGCTGCAGGCTCTGGTGGAACTGCTGGAAATGAAAAAAATGGGCAAGCCCTCAGTGAAAAATGAATATATCCGGGCGGTTCAACGCAACGGCAACCCCAGAGCGCGGGCAGTTCTCAATCAGGTGTTTACAACATGCAATGCCCGCTGGCGGGGCCTCGGCGAAATTGCAGCAAGCGGTCTTTGTTTCAGAGATGAATTTGCCGGGTATGACGCCATGCGCAAACTGGGCCTGAGCCTGCCTGATACCCGCCCCATTCCCGGCTGCATGTGCGGCGAGGCCCTGTCCGGCCTGATCAGGCCGCCGCAGTGTCCTCTGTTCGGCAAGGTCTGCACCCCGCAGAACCCGGTGGGCCCGTGCATGGTTTCCACCGAGGGCAGTTGCGCCGCATATTACAATTACGGAATTTAACCGGGTGAGCCGATGAAGCGCTCCCCGGACAAAATGGAATTGAAAATAAAACAATATGAGCGATATTCTTCTTCTTGACCACGGCAGCGGAGGCAGGGCCTCCCAGCGCCTGATAAACGAGGTTTTTGTCTCACGGTTTTCCAACCCCATGCTTGACAGCCTCAATGACGCCGCCCGGCTGGAAATTTCCGGGCCGCTTTCCATGAGTACCGACAGTTATACTGTCGACCCCATCTTTTTCCCCGGCGGAGATATCGGTTCGCTGGCCGTGCACGGCACGGTGAACGATGTGGCCATGCTGGGGGCCGAGCCTCTGTTCATATCCTGCGCCTTCATTATTGAGGAGGGCTTTTCGCTGAACGAGCTCACCCGTATTGCCGACTCCATGGCCCATGCCGCCCGTTCGGCCGGGGTGAGCATTGTTACCGGCGACACCAAGGTGGTGCCCAGAGGGGCGGCGGATAAACTGTTTATCAACACCACCGGCATAGGCAGAATTGTTGCCGACCCCATGCCGGGGGGCAACAGGGCCCAACCTGGTGATGCTGTTCTGGTGAGCGGGCCGGTAGGCGATCATGGTCTGGCGGTAATGAGCAGCCGGGCCGGACTAAGCCTGGCCTCCGAAGTCAAAAGCGACAGCGCAGCTGTGCATGAAATGATTCTCAATCTGATTAAGGCCGGCATAAAACTGCACGCTCTTCGCGATCCGACCCGGGGAGGTCTGGCTACCACCCTGAATGAAATTGCCGCGCAGTCGCAACTGGTGCTTGAGCTGGAGCAGACCGCCATTCCTGTGCGTAAGGGAGTGTCTCAGGCAGCCTCCATTCTCGGGCTCGACCCGCTCTATCTGGCCTGCGAGGGAAGGGTTATCGTAATTGTTCCGGCAGAAGAAGCGGAAGCAGCTCTCAAAATAATGCGCGGCAGTCCCCATGGCGAGCAGACCTGCTGCATCGGCAGGGCGCTTCAGCCCGGCCCGGATACAGGGCGGGTCGGGCAGGTGCTGCTTAAAACCCCAATTGGAGGAAAACGCCTGCTTTCCATGCTGGAGGGTGAACAGTTGCCGCGCATATGTTGAACTGACGCCTTGATGGTCAAAGACAATGGCGGAAATTCAACTTCAGGGAATTGTTATGCTTAAATCAGTTGCTCGGCGGGCAATTGGCTTTTGCAAATATTAAATCTCAACCCTGAGACGCTGCACAGAATCAAAAAAACAGGGAGGCGCCTTACCGGTTCCCTCCCTGTTTCATCAAGTTATCGTCAAGTTAATCTTTTTTTCAGCGTTTTGTCTTCAGTTCCGGGCATCAAGCCAGGCCTGAGCCTCTCTGAAATTGAGAGTGCCCTCATAAATGGCCCGCCCGGTAATAATCCCGTTCAGCCCGCGGGCGCCGAGAGGGTACAGCGCCTGCACGTCTTCAAGCCGGGTCACCCCGCCGGCGGCGATAACCGGAATGCTGCTGAGTTCACACACGTCGGCAATGCCGGAAACGTTCACCCCCTGCTGCATTCCATCCAGGCTGATGTCGGTGAAGATAAGAAAAGCCGCGCCGGCTTCAACAAGTCCGGGCAGCGCTTCCGCAATGGTGCGCCCGCTGTCTTTAACCCAGCCGCGGGTTTTTATCACGCCATTGGAGGTGTCGAGCGAAACTCCGAAACGACCGGGGTAAGCATCGCACATTTTTCTGAAGGTATCAGGCTCTTCCAGGGCAACGGTACCGATAATTATCCGGGTTACCCCTGCATCCAGATAAACCGAAGCGGTGGCAAGGTTTCGCACCCCACCTCCCAGCTGCACAGGAATGGAAAGACGCGAGCAGATAGCCCGCACCACTTCCAGGTTGACCGGCTCGCCGTCAAATGAGCCGTCCAGATCAATTACATGCAGAAAACGGGCGCCCTGGGCTTCCCAATGCAAAGCCATTTCCACCGGGTCGCCGAAAACTGTTTCCTGACTGGCCTCGCCCTGTCGCAGACGTACGCACTTGCCGCCCTTGATGTCAACCGCCGGATATAAAATCATAAACCAAGCTCCTGCACGGCCTGGCGCATCCCTTCGGCGGCCAGTTCATTGGCGGTAACCCATTTGCCGTGGCGGCTTACGAACTTGCCGATATCCAGCAGGTTGTCGGTAAGGCTGTGCTGGGTTTCCTCAAAATGATAACGGTTAATCAGCTGAGCCCGCTTTACGTCAATCAGATAAAAATCCATGGTCACCGATGAAGGCGACTCAGCCCCCATGGCCGAGCCTTCCAGAGCGTGCCAGTAGGTAAGCTGGGGCACCAGAATCATATCAGCGCCCAGGGCGGAGCCCACGCCTACCCAGTAATCCAGAGCGCTTTTACCGGCTTTTTCCACCTGCCCGGCCTTTGCCCGCCAGGCCTGAGTAGTGGCTATGTTCATAAAGCTGCGCTCAGATTCGGCTGCCAACACCTGTTTAAATTCTTCATCCAGCTCCATCAGAACCTTGTCGCCAACAAACTCCTGCTCGGAAAACATCACGCCTGCGAGCAGGTCATCCATGCTGCGCGGCTGGGTGAACCCTGCGACAGCAATGGAAACATCAGGCAGAGGGGCTGCCGGGGGCTGCTGCTTTGCTTTGGAGCAGGCCATACTGAGACTGAGCAAAACCACAACAACAGATAAAAATAAAATTTTCCGCATTAGTCCAAGCTCCCTTTGGTACTTAAAATAGATGTGCCTGTTACAGCGACGCCCTGTTTCAAGGCCAGGCCCAGCCCCTTGCAGGCGGATTCAATCAGGTGATGCCCGTTCAGACCATAACGATATTCAATATGCAGATTCATCTGGGCGGCGCTGGAAAATGCCCGGAAAAATTCACGCCAGAGGTCGGACTCTTCACCGCCCAGTATAGGCGGCAGCAGTTCAGCTCCCCGGTAAACCAGATAAGGACGGCCGGAAAGGTCAATGTTCACTTCCGCCAGGGCCTCGTCCATGGGCACTTTGGCATTGCCGATCCGGCATATGCCCCGGCGTTCTCCCAAAGCGGCGAGCAGGGCTTTGCCAAGGCAGAAGCCGGAATCTTCCAGGCTGTGGTGGGCATCGATATGCAAATCTCCCTTGCAGGTCAAGTCCAGATCAAAACCGGCCCAGAAGGCAATCAGGTGAAGCATGTGGTCTGCCATGCCGTACCCGGTGCTCACTCTGATTTCTGGTCCGCCTTCCTGAGCGGCGTCAAGTCTGATGCGCACTTCAATCCGGGTTTCTGAAGTGTTGCGGACAATGGAGCCCTCTCGCATAATCCAACTCCGTAAATAAATTTTCTGATAGCGCCTCCTTCAATCGCTGAAGGGTTCCGCACAAACAAACTCGGGTCTATCCTGCCCAAAGATTATAAAAATATCTGTTTTTCAGAAAAAAGAAAAGGATTTATTGTCTATTCTCTTCTTCTTTTAACAGGGCGCGCTTATAATGCGCATGAGAACAGACAAAGACGCTGAGTTCATATAGCCCAATCAGGGGCAGGGCCATCAGAATCTGAGAAACAGGGTCAGGCGGAGTAAGCACAGCCCCGACAATAAACGCGCCCAGAATGGCGAATCGGCGCCTGCGCCGCAGACCGGCCGGAGTAACCACTCCCAGTCCGGCTAAAAAGAATATGGCCAGCGGCATTTGAAATGCAAACCCGAAGGCAAGCAGGGTGTTCAGAGCCAGGCTTAAATAAAAGCGCAGCGATGGTTCAGGCGATGCCGCATCCCCGGCATAAGCAATCAAAAAGTTGAAGGCCGCCGGAAATATCACAAAATAGGCGAACAACGCCCCCAGACAAAACAGAAAAGCAGAAGCAAAGGCCAGAGGCAAGATGCGCTTTTTCTCACTTTTCCTCAGGCCGGGAGCGGCGAATGCCCAGGCCTGATAAAACAGCCATGGTGATGAAAAAAACAGCGAAGCCACCAGAGAAATATTCAGATAGGCCAGAAAGCCTTCCGGCAGAGTAATTGTAATCAGCCTGCCGCCCGAGTGAGCCAGAGCCTGCTGAACGGGAGAAAGGATAATCTGCCCAAGCTCCCGGTCAAAAACCCAGCAAATCAGAAACAGCAGCCCCCAGCCCGCAAGGCAGCGGATTAAACGGGCCCGGAGTTCCCGTAAATGCTCAAGCAGGCCGACCTTATTCTCACTGTGGGGGGCATTCCCGCTGTCTGTTCGGGACGGGGGTTGAGATGAAGGAAGTGCGGAATCTTCTTCCTGCAAAGCCGAGTTCACCGGCCCGGCATCAATCCCCACAACCGAAATATCCGTTTCCTCTGCCTCAGAAGCGGCAGACCGGACAGGCGGACAGACATCGGAGCAGCCCGGAGCTACCGCCGTTCGGGCTATTGCAGCTGAAGATTCACTTGAAGAGAATGCACTTACCGGTGGCAACGGAATGCTTTCCGGCTCCTGAGCCTTTTCCTTCATTGCTTCCCCTCATTTTCAGAGGCGCTGGAGCGGCTATGTTTCTTTTCCATTTCCTCCAAAGAGGTTTCCAGAAAAAGCTGACGCTGAAATCCGGTCCAGGCCCGGCGCAGCCGCCCGGCAAGCCGGCCTGCCTTGGCGGCAGCATGCGGCAGCTTCTCAGGCCCCAGCACAATCAGGGCCACAACGATAATTACCAGTATTTCCAGACCGCCGATTTCAAACATCATTCACTCCGAAGCCTTTCTTCAGCATGTCCTATTCTTACCCCGACGCCTGAGAAACGCTATGCCCTCTGAGCTCATACAATCCAGACAAATTGGGGAGGGTGCTTTGAAGCCTCACCCTCCCCAACTGAATTTAGCCTTATTCCCACTCAATGGTGCTCGGCGGTTTGGACGAAATGTCGTATACCACCCGGTTTACGCCATCCACTTCATTGATGATTCTGGTGGAGATGCGCCCCAGCAGGTCGGCAGGCAGGCGCGACCAGTCGGCGGTCATGGCATCCACCGAGTCTACCACGCGCAGGGCCACGGCGTTTTCGTAGGTACGGGCATCGCCCATTACCCCTACCGACTTAACCGGCAGAAGCACAACCAGGGCCTGCCAGACCTTGGAATACCAGCCAGACTCGCGCAGCTCTTCAATCAGAATATTGTCGGCTTGTTGCAGCACGGCTACCCGCTCGGCGGTAACCTCGCCCAGAATACGCACGCCAAGACCGGGGCCGGGGAAGGGATGACGCCAGATCAGGGTGTCAGGCAGGCCCAGCTCAAGTCCCACAGCGCGCACTTCGTCTTTAAACAGCTCGCGCAACGGCTCCACCAGTTCCAACTGCATCCGCTCCGGCAGGCCGCCTACGTTGTGATGGCTCTTGATAACTGTTCCCTGCGGGGCGAATGACTCGATAACATCGGGGTAAATGGTGCCCTGAGCCAGGAATTTCACATCGGAAATCGCCTTGGCTTCTTCTTCAAACACTTCAATAAACAAGCGACCGATAATCTTGCGCTTCTGTTCCGGGTCGGTCACCCCCTTCAGGGCATTAAGAAAACGCTGAGAAGCGTCAACCATTTTCAGGTTCAGGCCGGGCATATATCTGGCGGCGTTGTCCATTACACCCTTGACTTCATTCAGCCGCAGCAGACCGTGGTCTACAAAAATGCAGTAAAGCTGCTCGCCAATGGCCCGGTGCAGCATGGCCGCCACCACAGTGGAGTCGACCCCGCCTGAGAGGGCCAGCACAACCTTGCTGCCGCCCACCTGCTCGCGCACCCGTGCAATGGACTCTTCAATAAAGGAAGACATGGTCCAGTCAGGGGCTATGTCTGCGACCTTAAACAGGAAGTTGCGCAAAATGGCGGCGCCGTGCTCGCTGTGGTGCACTTCGGGGTGGAACTGCACAGCGTAGATTTTGCGCTCATCATCCGCCATGGCGGCAATATCCAGATCTGCGGTTGAGCCGATCACCCTGAAGCCGTCAGGGGCGGCAAGCACCCTGTCGCCATGCGACATCCAGACCGTTGAATTGTCAGGGATATCATCCCAGAGCGGAGAAGCTGCATCAAACTTCAGACCGGCCGGGCCATACTCCCGGTTTACGGCTGTGGCCAGCCTGCCTCCCAGATTATGGGCAAGTAGCTGCATCCCGTAGCAAATGCCGAGAATCGGCACTCCCAGTTCAAGAATTTCTCTGTTCAGGGCAGGAGCCCCGGCTTCCGCCACTGAGGCCGGGCCGCCGGAAAGGATAATCGCCCTGGGACCCATGGCTTTGATTTCGGCAGCGGGCGTGGTGCAGGGGCGAATTTCAGAATACACCCCCGCCTCGCGCACCCGGCGGGCAATCAGCTGGGTGAGCTGTGATCCGTAGTCGAGAATAAGAACGGTATTATACATTAGTTCGTCCTGAGGTTTCAGCGGTTACACGATATCCACCCGGTAATTGGGGGCTTCTTTGGTAATGATTACATCATGCACATGGCTTTCGCGCAGACCGGCCGAAGAAATTTCCACAAACCGGGCCCGCTGGTAAAGCTCTTCAATAGTGGATGCGCCCACATAGCCCATGCCGGCCTTCAGCCCGCCTACCAGCTGGAACAGGCTTTCGGCCACCGGGCCCTTGTAGGGCACCCGCCCCACAATCCCTTCGGGCACAAGCTTTTTGCTGCGTTCCTGAAAATAGCGGTCGGAGCTGCCGGCCTTCATGGCATCAATGGAGCCCATGCCCCGATATACTTTATAAGAGCGGCCCTGATGCAGAATGGTTTCGCCCGGCGACTCGTCAGTACCGGCAAGAATGGAGCCGAGCATCACTGCATTGCCGCCAACTCCCAGCGCCTTGACGATATCGCCGGAATATTTGATGCCGCCGTCGGCAATCAGACAGCGGTCCATTTCGCGGGCGGCTCTGGAGCACTCCATAATTGCAGTAATCTGGGGCACGCCCACTCCGGCCACCACCCGGGTGGTGCAGATGGAGCCCGGCCCGATGCCCACCTTTACGGTGTCGGCGCCGGCCTTGAGCACAGCCTTCGCCCCGTCATAAGTGGCAACGTTGCCCGCTATAATCTGAGCGTTGGGGAAGGATGAACGCAGACGGGAAATGGCGTTCAGCACATTTTTGGAATGACCATGGGCCGAATCGAGCACCAGAAAATCAACCCCGGCCTCAATCAGAGCTGCGGCCCTGCTCATCCCTTCCTCTCCAACGCCGATTGCCGCCCCGACCCGCAGCGAACCGTGGGCGTCTTTGCAGGCGTTGGGATATTTCTGGATTTTTTCAAGGTCTTTAATGGTAATCAAACCGGAAAGGCGTTTATTTTCATCCACCACCAACAGTTTTTCAATGCGGTTTTTATGGAGCAGTGTCTTGGCTTCTTCAAGGGTGGTTCCCACCGGAACAGTAATCAGGTTGCTGCGGGTCATAACATCGGCAACCAGAGTTTCCTCAAGCCGCTGCACAAAACGCACATCGCGGTTAGTGAGAATACCCACCAGAGAGTTATCTTTCACTACCGGCAGACCGGATACCCGATATTCAGCCATCAGCTCCAGGGCATAACGCACAGTCTGATCGGGCTCGATAGTCACCGGGTTATGAATCATTCCGCTCTCGGATTTCTTCACCCGGTGCACCTTGCGGGCCTGCTCCTCAATACTCATGTTTTTATGAATTACCCCCACCCCTCCGGCACGGGCCATGGAAATGGCCATCCCGGCTCCGGTTACCGTATCCATGGCAGCGGAGATAAGGGGAATTTTAAGCTCAATTTCGTTGGTCAGTTTACTGCTTACGTCTACCTGGTCGGGAGTTATTTCAGAATAGCCCGGCATCAGCAAAACATCATCGAATGTCAGGCCTTTGCAAATGATTTTGGTCATGTTCCGCCCACTAAAGCTAGAAGTTGCGCCCTTTCGGAGCATCGGCTGGGTGAGGGGGGAGAACGGCCGAGCTGCTGCCCGAAGCGGGCCTTTGAAGGGGGAAATTATATGCCCTAGCCGCCTGCCAGTCAATAGAGAGTGCGGCTAAAGCTGGGAAGACGCATTATTTTTTACTTTTTGCTGAGGCGTCTCCCGAACCTGATTTCTCCGTCCAGCTCCCGATAAGCCTGCTATGGGGGCATCCCCTGGGCATCAAGGGAATCAAGATAAATCTGCTCTTCAAGCCCGCCAAGGGACGCCGCGCTTATCATCTGCTGATAATTCGCTTTTTGAATGAGGTTATTTTCGGCATGAGCTCCAACGGCAAACAGAACAGCTATGAACAAAGCCGCAAGCGTAACGGATAATTTTGCATTTCCATTCCATAACGACTTTGTGTATGCGCGGAACGTCATTCAGATTAATAACCTTTATCTGTGCCCGCGCACTTCATATTTGTGAGCCAGGCGGCAAAGCTGATCCAGACGGCGATCCACCAGCTGAAACAGAGAGCCCGGAGTAAAACTCCCGTCCTTGCGTCTGGTTCCGGCAGACATGCCGGTAAGCAAAGCCAGCACCTCGCTGATGTGGGAAACGGGGTAAATATGAAATTCACCGGCCTCTACCGCATCAATAACCTCGGCCTTGAGCATCAGGTGATCGATATTGTCTTTGGGGAGAATAACCCCCTGCCCCTTGGACAGGCCGCGCCGTTTGCACACTTCAAAGAAGCCTTCAATCTTGCGGGTCACGCTGCCCACGGCCATGATGTTTCCTGTCTGGCTCACCGCCCCGGTGCAGGCGAGAGAAAGGTTGATGGGCACCTCGGCCAGGGCGGAAAGCAAAGCGGCCAGTTCAGCGGCTGAGGCTGAGTCGCCCTCCACGCCCGCATAGTTCTGCTCAAAACAGAGGCTGCCGGTAAGCACAATCGGCTTGTTGCGGGCAAACATGCTTACCAGATAGCTTTTCAGAATCATTATCGCCTTGGTATGGATGGGCCCCGACAGCTCGGCTTCACGCTCCAGGTCAATGATACCGCCGTGCCCCACCCCTACCGTACAGGAAATCTGATGAGGCAGGCCGAATTCAAAATCGCCGTA
>JAFQMU010000266.1 GCA_017421085.1 Desulfovibrionaceae bacterium
CACATCGCTGCGGTGGTCGCGCAGGTATTGGAACACGTCATGGGCGATGGGGGCAGCGGTGCTGCCGCCGCCCTCGCCGTCGCCGATGTCTTCGACCAGGATCGCAACCGCGAAGGGCAGCTCCTCATCTGCACAATAGCCGACGAACCAGCCGTGGGTCACTTCGCGGGAGCCGGAGACGGTCTCGGCAGAGCCGGTTTTGCCGCAGATGGTCAGACCGGGGACGGCGGCTCGCGTGCCGGTGCCGCTCGTGACGACGGCGCGCATGTACTCCTGCAGGGTCGCGGCGGTCCCGGGGGATACGGCACGGCGGTATTCGCGGGGGGCGAAGGTATCGCGGAGCTTGCCGTTGACGCCGCTGTGCACGGCGCGCAGGAGCGTTGGCTCCATGATCACGCCGTCGTTGGCGACGCCGGCTGCGACCAGGCACATGTGCAGGGGCGTTGCGCCGATGCTGCCCTGGCCGAAGCCGCTGGTGGCCACTGCGAAGCCGTTCCGCGCCGTCCCGGAGGAGGCAGCAGCAAGAGAACTAAGCCTGAATCGGGAAACTGAGGCAATGCTGGGCAGGGCCTCGCCCCTGAAGCCCATGGATGATATGGACAGCAGGTCGGCATATGACTTCAATTTGCTGGTAGCATGGCGGGTAACCGCCAGCGGCAACTGTCCGGATTCAATGCCGTGCCCGTTGTCAGCCACGCTGATTAAACCGAAGCCTCCCTGCTCCAGGCTGACGTCTATCTGAGTTGCGCCTGCGTCCAGACTGTTTTCCACCAGCTCCTTGACCACACTGGAAGGGCGCTCCACCACTTCTCCCGCTGCAATCTGATTTTGCAGCTCAGGTGAAAGCAGCTCTATTCGGGCAGGAAGTTTTTCTTTACTCATATTTTTCTCTTCAAAAAATATAATGACGTGAGCACAGACAGACAATTGCTGCCGCCAAAATATGCAAACATCTCCATGTTAAATACCCGATGTACGGATGCCCAGCAAATAAAATTCAGTTTTGCTCCATTTTTTCCAGGCGCACAACGCGGCTGGCGATGCGTGAAATAAACCGGATATCATGCGAAACAATCAGGCAGGGCAGGGAGCTTGCCTTTAAAATTGCCTCCAGCCTGTCTTCAGCCTCTTTGTCAAGACCGGTCGTGGGCTCATCAAGAATCAGCAGTTCCGGCTGCATGGCCAGAGCTGTGCCCAGAGCGACCAGCTTTTTTCCCCCCCCGACAAATTAAAGCTGACCCGAGCTCCATAGTCGGGAAGCCCTATTTCAGCCAGCGCCTCCCGGGAACGGGCGCGGGCCTGCTCGGGCGACAAGCCCAGGTTGAGCGGCCCAAAGGCAATGTCTTCCTCCACTGTGGGGCAAAACAGCTGATCATCGGCATCCTGGAACACAAACCCAATGCGTCTGCGTGCCTCAGCGAAATCAGCCTGCTCTGTACACAGCTTGTTAAAAAGCCATATTTCCCCGTCGGAAGGACGGGAAAGCCCCATTATCAGGCGCAAAAGGGTAGTTTTACCGCAGCCGTTCGGCCCTGCCAGACCTACCCTTTCGCCGTCCTGAAGACTGAAGTTGAAACCATCAAATATCCGGCTCTTTTGGCCCCTTGTCGAATAAGCAAATACAATATTTTCCAGTTTGATTATGGGCACCGGCTTCTCCTTACAGAGAATTTCTGTAAAAATAAATATCCATTGCCCAGAGCCCTGCAAGCGCAACCAGGCAGAAAACCAAAAAAATAATGTCGCGTCCCACGAGCCTGAATTGGCGCAGAGCAGGAAAGCTGCCCGTATAACCGCGACAGAGCATGGCTTCATAAACTCTCTGCCCGCGGTTAAGACTGCGCACCAGCAGCATGCTGATCAGATAACCATAAGTTTTAAAGGTATGCAGATTCGTGCGTGGGACAAATGCCCGCGCGGTCATTGCCTCGCTCAGGCGGCGGTATTCACGGTGAATGACCTGAAAATAGCGCAGGCTGAAAAATATCACCTGACAGAATTTGCCCGGCAGGCGCAGAGCCTCCATGGCCCTTACCAAAACTGCAACCTGCATGGTGCAGGCCAGAGCAAGGCTTGTCAGAATAATGGCATTGGACTTAAGGGTAATCAACAAAGCGAGGGAAAAACCTTGCAGACTTACGCCAAACGGTCCGATGGAGCATAACGCTTCGCCCGGTACGGAAAAGGGCAGAACAACCCAGACCAGAAGCACAAACAGATTAAGGGGAACAAGACGGCGCAGCACGACAAGCGGAGGAAGAGCCGCTGCCGCAACAAGAGCGCAGCCCAGGCCCAAGCCCGCCGCGGCTGACAGGACATTGTGCAAAAGGGCGATGCTGAAGGCGCAGAAAACAGCGCAGACAAGGCGAATGCGCGGGTCAAGCTGATGGATGAAGGAATTGCCGAAAGCAAAGGTTTCAAACTGCACTGGAGCTCCCGACAGTTTACTTTTCACTGCCCTGATTTGCACAGGGCAGCGCATCCGGCCTTACCTTGCGTAAAAACTGAACGCAGCCGACCGTCACCAGCCCCTCAACCACTGCAACCGGTATATGCGCGATAAACAACGCCTGAGCAACGGGTAAAAAATGTTCGCCGGAAATCCACAGCGAAACAGCCGTGAGCAGGGCAGCGGCAAGCAGGCCGATGCAACCGATGCAAAACGCCGCCAGATTAGCCGCCAATGCATTGGGGGAAGAAAGGTATCGGCCCAGCAGCGCTGATAAAAAGACGGCCGGAGCGGCCATATTAAATGTGTTTACCCCCAGAGTGGTCAGCCCCCCGAATTGAAAAAGCAGCCCCTGTAAAAGCAGGGCTGCAAAAATTCCGATAAACGCCCCCCAGCCCAGCAAAGCGCCCATCAGACCGCAGAGCACCAGATGAGCGCTGCCCGGCCCCAGGGGAACGCGCAGGAAAGAAGCCAGAAAAAACACAGCGCAAAGCAGCGCTGTCTGCGGTATGTGCTGCGGCTCAAGACGGCGCAGGGCAACAGTAAGCCCGCCTATGCTCAGAGCTGCCCCTCCAAACAGCACAGGGGCGGAAAGAATTCCTTCAGAAATATGCATGACTGCCCGACCCGGTGTTACCAAACTGAAATCAGATGTTACTTTACAGCAGGCCTGGTGTCAAGGCGCAGCAGTGTGCGCTTAATTCATGAGCTCAAACTTCAGGAGTGAGCATACGGTGAATATACGCAATGTCGTTGCAGGGCAACGGCAATGTGCGAATTCCTTTCTGAGTCAGCAAGAAGGCGCTGCACTCCCGGCAGCGGCATTGATATCAGGGCAGGCAGTCTTCATCGTCTTCGTCAAGGCAATGCCGCACTTCCCTGAACTGGAAGGTATTTAAAAACTTTCTGGCCCGTTCTGTCTGGGGGGTTTCAAAAAACACTTCCGGGCGGGCACTTTCAACCACTACGCCTCCATCCATGAAAATTACCCGGTCAGCCACCGCCTTGGCAAAGGCCATTTCATGGGTGACAATCATCATGGTCATGCCCTCATCTGCAAGGCCGAGAATTACATCCAGCACCTCGCGCACCATTTCCGGGTCGAGCGATGCTGTTACTTCATCAAACAGCATCATTTCCGGCTTCATGCACAGGGCCCGCACAATGGCCACCCGCTGTTTCTGCCCCCCGGACAACTGCGACGGGAAAGAGTCTTTGCGGTCAAGCAGCCCCACCCGCGCCAGCAGGGCCTCGGCCTCGGCCTCCACCTCTTCCCGCCTGCGCCCCTGCGCCTTCAGGGGGCCCAGCAAAATATTTTCCATCACATTCATATGCGGGAACAGGTCATAGCTTTGAAAAACCATCCCAATCTGCTGGCGCACCAGGTTCCATTTGATTTTACCCGAAGTAATCGACTTGCCGTTAAGAAAGATTTCGCCCTGCTGGATGGGCTCAAGCCCGTTGATGCAGCGCAGCAGGGTGCTTTTTCCGCAGCCTGACGGCCCGATGACCACCACTACCTCGCCCTTTCGCACATCAAGGTCAAGCCCGTGGATAACCTCGCGCTCTCCGAAACTTTTATGCAGATTTCTTATTTCCAGCACATGTTGGGCCATAATGCCTTCCTTCGTTTAACTTTCCCACTTGCGCTCCAGATAGAGCGAGAACCGGGAGATGGGGTAGCAGATAATGAAATATATCAGGAATATTAAACCATAAACCCAAAAACTGGCCATGACGTTGCGCATGCCGGTAATTTCCACGATTTGCTGCCCCACTTTTACCAGATCGGGCACATTGATAAAAAACACAAACGGCGTGGTTTTAATCATACGGGTGGTCAGGTTGATTACCCCGGGCACCAGCCGCCGCACAGCCTGAGGAATGATGATGTAGCGGTTAATCTGGCTTTCGGTAAGCCCAATAGCCCTGCCGCTTTCACGCTGATGCCGGGGCATGGAGGTAACCGCGCCGCGCACCAGATCAGCCATTTCGGCCGTTCCCCAGAGAGTAAACACCAGAATGGCCACGCTCATGGCGCTGAGGTTGATACCCCAGATTTTACTGAGGCTGTAGTAAAACAAAAACAGGAGCACCAGAATAGGCATGACCCGGATAATTTCCAGATAAACCCGGGTTCCGGCAAGCAGGAGCCTGTTTTTTGAGGTCATCATCAATCCGACAATAATTCCCAGAAACATGGAAAGCAGCACGGAAATGATGGAAATTTCAAGCGTAACCCACAAACCTTCCAGCAACCGGCTCATATTCCGCCCGGAAAGAAAAATGCTAGTGACCGAGTCCAGCACGGCGCATCCTCCTTTCAAGTCTGGTAAAGAACAAAGATACCGGCAGAATCAAAACAAGATATGAGACCACGAGCATAAAGTTGCTCTCGTTGCTGTTGCCCTCTTTCATCAGGTCTTTGGCTACATACATCAGGTCGGGGAGGGCAATGATGCTGAACACGGAGGTTTCCTTTATCAAAAAAATGGTGTTGGCTGCAATCGCAGGAACAGCCACAGCCATGGCCTGGGGCAAAACCACATAGCGGATAAGTTGCAGGCGGGAAAGCCCGATGGACAGCCCCGACTCAATCTGCACACGCCCCACCGCGTCAAGCCCGCTGCGGATGGCCTCGGCCATATATCCTCCTCCCAGAAAGGCCAGGCCCACAATGGCGCAGGTGACCCCCTCCAGCATAATTCCCACCCGGGTCAGACCGTAATAGAGGAAAAAAAGCTGAATCATCAGGGGAGTGTTTCTGGAAAGTTCAATATATGCAGCAATAAGGCGGTGAAGCAGCGGCACCCTGAAATAGCGGACAAGCGCGCAGGCCAGCCCGATCAGCAATGACAGCAATATGCCCGCAAGGGCAAGACTTATGGTCAGAAAAGCCGCCTTTCCAAACATGGGAATATGGGCAACTATGTAGTCAATATCCAAAACGCCTAACCTCTGAAGCGCATATTTTTTGAATTTTCTTCAAACCCGCGCCCCGCTCCCGAGGGCGGGAAAGCTGCACGACATGGCCTGCATGCGGCGGAAACTGTTTTCACAGTCCCTGTGCAGTGAGCGATACAATCACTACCTTAAATTAGTTCTCACTGCAAGTTTATAAAAATACACAAAAAGCATATTTAGTTAATGACTTGAAACCCCACGCAGGGCATGGGGTTTCAATTCATGAGATATATTCTCTGACGATAGACTAAAGCTCCGCTTCCCGGAACAAAAAGTTGAGGAATGGACATTCCATTAAATCAGAAATGTCCAACCTGCGCTTACTGAGCTATTTCGCCATCTACCACAACGGTTTCCGGGTCTACTGAGTCGCCGTAAACCGGCTTCAGAGTAGCATCATAAGCTTCATTAAAGAATTTTTCCTTATAGAGCTGTTCAATTTCGGCATTGAGCCAGTCCAGCAGCTCCTTGTTGCCCTTCTTGACAGCAGGAGCAATGGTGTCGAGGCTGCCGAGGAAATCAATACTGGTTACAAAACCGGGATTTTCTCTCACCCATGCAAAAATCAGGGTATTGTCATGGGCCAGCCCCACCCCGCGCCCATCGCGCAGAGAGTTGAAGGCTTCGGTGTTCTGGTCATATTTGATGAGCTCGACTTCAGGATGATTCTTGCTGAAGTAAGAGTCGGCAGTAGTGCCTTTGTTGACTATGAGCTTTTTGCCGGCCAGCTGAGCCACATCGGTAATCGGGGCGTCTTCAGGAGAGGCAATGCCCAGAGCCACCTTCATGTACGGTTTGGCAAAGTCGACCTGCTCGGCCCGATCCGGGGTTACGGTAAAATTGGCAAGAACCAGGTCCGCCTTGTCAGCCTGGAGCACCTCAATACGGCTGGCCGCTTCAACCAGCACAAATTCCACCTTGTTTTCATCACCAAGCAGATCCTTGGCGATACGGCGGGCTAAATAAACGTCATAGCCCTGGTTGTCGCCATTTTCATCCACATAGCCAAACGGCGGCTTGTCTGAGAACACTGCAATTCTGATTTTATCGGCCTCTTTAATTTTATCGAGTTCACCAGCGGCCTTCACTTCAGGCGCAAATGCAACCAGAGCAACAAATATTGCCGCCCCCGCAAAAAATGTTTTTATCATGCTCTTCATTGGTTTATTCCTTATAATTATTTAGTTATTACCCGGTTGTCCCGTTTGTTTTTTGATAGCCCACCCCTTAATGGCGGTCAACCCAAATTTACGGCGGCAGCTCTTTTTTGTCTGCATTGTTATATCATTTGACACTGAAGCAATTTTATAACAAAATATTTTATAGACGCAAGAGTAAATGGCGGGCAAGCGCACTCCGCACAGCCGGAAATGTCGAGGCTGCTTTAAAGACAGTACACCCGTAATTTATGATTGAAATTTTCTCATTTCAACCTGAACTGCGGGAAATATGTGATTTTAGGGCCTGCACCGCTCAACTGCCGGAGCGCCGACAGGTGCGCTTGCCCGAAGCCCCGGCAATCAGCCTGATGTTTAACAACCAACTCAGAGAGGATAAAATTATGGCGCTATTAGACAACCTGCAATCTCTTCTGGGCGGCGGCCAGAGCCATGGCCAGTCCGGTTCAAACCCTCTGGGCAGTCTGCTGGCCCCGGCTGCGCTGGGGGGACTGATGGGCGCCCTGATGGGCAACAAAAAAACCCGTGGTGTTACCGGCAATGTTTTGCTGCTGGGCGGAGGGGCCGCCCTTGCCGCAACCCTGTGGAACAAATATAAAAATCGCCCCGCCGAACAGCCCTCTGCCGCTCCGGCAGGCGCATACGGCCGGCAGCCGGCTGCTCCGCAGCCTTTTCCCATCGGCGCCCCCCAGCCCGCCCCGGCTTTTGGGCTGCCGTCCTCCCCTGATACAAGGGCAACCCGCCTGATTCGCGCAATGATATTTGCAGCCAAAAGCGATGGCATAATTGATGAAGAGGAGCAGCAGGCAATTCAGCAGACTATCAGCCAGCTCAACCTTGGCCAGGACGCGGAACAAATTATCAGCCAGGCCATAAATGAGCCGCTTGATCCCAGAGCGATCGCCCAGGGCGTAAGCAGCCAGGAAGAGGCTCTGGAACTCTACCTGGTGAGCAGTTCGGTCATTGAGGTAGACCATTTCATGGAAAGCAGTTATCTGGACGCCCTGGCCAGAGAGCTCTCCATTCCCCCTGAACTGACCCAGGACATCGCTCAGGAAATTGAAAGAAGCCGCCAGGCC
>JAFQMU010000267.1 GCA_017421085.1 Desulfovibrionaceae bacterium
AAAGCCGATGTCGGGGTGGCCATGGGCATAAAAGGTACGGAAGTAACCAAGGATGCAGCGGAAATTGTCCTGGCCGATGATAACTTCTCTACCATTGTCGCGGCAGTGGAAGAGGGGCGCAAGGTTTATGACAATCTTAAAAAAACAATTCTGTTTATTCTTCCCACCAATGGGGCGGAAGCGTTTTTGATTGTTGCGGCAATTCTGTTCGGTACTCTGATGCCTCTGACGCCGGTGCAGATTCTGTGGGTAAACATGGTTACCGCCATTACCGTGTCAATGGCTCTGGCCTTTGAACCGCTTGAAGAAGGGGCCATGAAGCGTCCCCCGCGCGATCCGGCCACACCGCTTCTCAGCGTCTATTTTATCTGGCGTATTCTGCTGGTTTCCGTGCTTCTGGGCGGGGCCACCCTGTGGCTGTGCATGAAAATGAGCAGCCAGGGCATGCCGCTTGAGTATGTGCGCACCGTAACCTTGCAGACGATAGTAGTCAGTCAGGCATTTCATCTGCTGAACAACAAAAGCATCAGCGGGTTTGCCCTCAATCGCCAGTTTTTCGACAACCGGGCGGTGTTTCTGGTTATCGGCGCATTGCTGGTTCTGCAAATTTCCATTACCTATCTCCCGTTTATGAACTCTGTCTTCGGAACCGCTCCTATTCCGGTTTCCGCATGGGGCTGGCCGGTATTTTTTGGTTCAGCGCTGTTTGTGATTATCGAAATAGAGAAGTTTGCAGTCAGAAAGCTGGGCATCAGAACCAGCTGACCAAAATTACGGAATGAGGGCGCAGCTTCAAAAAGCCGCCCTCAGTTCCGGGGCGTAGAAATGGCTTTCAACATGACTTGTTATTTCAGGCTTACAGCTTTTTTGTTCATTTGGATTTTATTCACCTCCATTCCCGGCGCCCGGGCAGCTTCTCTGAACAGCGCCGCTCCCGCGGCAGAACTGATTTCCCAGACTCCCCAGTGGATTTCTTCCGCCGGTCTGCCGGAAGCTGCGGAAGCGCTTCCCTCATGGGCAGACACTGCCGCCCGGCAGGCGATCATCAAGTTTGTAAACGCCGTAAGCGACCCTGACGGGCCGGATTATCTGCTGCCTGAGCAGCGCATTGCAGTTTTTGACAATGACGGCACCCTTATCCCGGAAAATCCGTATCCGTTTTTTATGGAATATGCCTACAGTCGTTATCTGACAGCCTCTCCAGAACGGAAAAAAAGCGGGGGGGCCAATCTGATTTCAAAGGAGCTTGAGGAAAAAGGGCTGGACAGCGCCATGGCCCTGAATGCCGGACGGGCCATGGAAATTTTGGCAGGGGCATACTCCGGCGATGATTCGGTTCTGCTGGGGGAAGATGTGGGCGCGTGGCTGGAACAGCCCTGCCCCCATGGCGGGGAAGAACGCCGCCGGCGGGATATGGCATACCTGCCCATGCAGGAGCTGCTGAGTTTTCTTAATAAGCACCAGTTTCAGATTTATCTTGTCAGCGAAGGAGAGCAGGAATTTGAGCGGGCTCTTGCCCGGCATCTCTACAATATCCCGCCTATGCAGGTCATTGGCGCAGAGCTGCGCTATGCTTTTGAAGAAAAAAAGGGGAGGCTTGCAATAAAGACAGAGCCCAATTTTACAAATATAAACTCCGGCCCTGGCAAGGCCATAAATATAGTTTCCCGTCTGGGGGCCGCGCCCGTATTTGCAGCCGGAAATTCCGACAACGACCTGGAAATGCTCCGGCTGACCACCCAGGCCCCCGGGCTGAGGCTTGGCATCATCATTCATCATACAGATGCTGAACGGGAGTTTGCATATGACAGGGAGGCTGAGCGGGGAAAATTGCGGCGGGCCTTGGAGCTGGCTGAACAGGAAGGCTGGGTGTTGGTT
>JAFQMU010000268.1 GCA_017421085.1 Desulfovibrionaceae bacterium
TCATTGAAGGCGGCTGGCCCGGTTCCAATCCTCTGGACGATGCCTTTTTCAGAGAAATCCGCTCCTATAAGCTCAGACAGGCAAGCATCACAGCCTTCGGCAGCACCCACCACCCCGGGCAGACCGCGGAAAATGATCAGAACCTGCGGGCTCTTGTGGAATCGGGAGTGTCCTGCGCGGCTATTTTCGGCAAGGCCTGGGACGAACATGTGCGCGAAGCCCTGAAGGTAAGCAACGCGCAGAACCTGAAAATGGTGGCAGATTCAGTGGCTTTTCTCAAATCCCACGGCCTGCGGGTATTTTTTGACGCTGAGCATTTTTTCGACGGCTACGCCACTAATCCCGAATATGCCGTGGCTGTGCTTGACGCAGCTCACGCCGCCGGGGCGGAAACCCTGGTGCTCTGCGATACCAACGGCGGCGGCATGACGGAAGACATCTATAATATTACCAGAGAAATGGTCAGAAGGTTCCCCAATGCAGCTATCGGCATTCACGCCCACAACGACTGTGAGCTGGCCGTGGCAAATTCCATTGCTGCGGTAGAAGCCGGGGCCGTCCATGTGCAGGGCACCATCAACGGCATCGGCGAACGCTGCGGCAACGCCAACCTGATTTCCATCATACCCATTCTGGCTCTTAAAAGTGAAGCTGAGCCTCCTGCAATTCCCCGGGAAAATCTGGGGCAGCTCACCGGCGTGGCCTCTTATGTGGCAGAAATAGCCAACATGCCTCTGTTTTCCCGCCAGCCCTTTGTGGGGCGCTCGGCCTTTGCTCACAAAGGCGGCATTCATGTTTCGGCGGTAAGCCGCCGCTCATACCTGTATGAGCACATCGACCCGGAACTGGTGGGCAATCAGCAGCGGGTGCTGATTACAGCCCTGGCTGGACGCAGCAATATCATTGCCATGGCCAAACGCTACGGCTTTCATCTGGATAAAAACGAACCGGTAGTGCGCGGCCTGTTCAACGACCTTAAAGAAAAAACCGCCATGGGCTATGACTATGCCGCAGCGGAAGCCTCGGTTGAACTGCTGTTGTTGAAAAAACTGGGCAGACGCGGCGTGCGCGACTTTTTCAGATTGATTAATCTGCGGGTGCTGGAAACCAAGGACGATAAAGAAATTTTGTCGGAAGCCACCATTACCCTGCAAGTTGAAGGTATGCTTGAACACACCGCCGCCTACGGACAGGGCCCGGTCAACGCCCTTGACAGCGCCCTGCGCAAAGCCCTGAGCACATTTTACCCCAAGTTGAAGGAGATGCGCCTGCTCGACTTCAAAGTGCGCGTGCTCAACAGCAATGAACTCAAAGACGGCGGCACCGCCTCGGTGGTGCGGGTGCTGATTGAGTCGGGCGATGCCAACGGCAGATGGGTAACGGTCGGCGTGTCGCATGATATCATCGAAGCAAGCTGGCAGGCCCTGGCCGATTCCTTCACCTATAAACTTTACCGCGATGAATATAGCCACCGCGCCTCAACGGCGGAGGAATAGCAGAAAGAGTAACAAACAAAGCCGACGAATAAACGCTGCCCTTATCCTACGCGGGTAATTTTGACCGCACTCTTGCAGAAACGGCTTCCATCCGACAACCCTGCTTCCGCAGCAGCGACAGAAATTTATCTTTATCTGCCCAACGTGTCCGGCATACCAGGCATTTTCATGCAGCCGTCCGCCTTCTCCAGAGGCTCTTGCCGACAAACTTTTTCCGGAGGAGATATAAAGTTCTGTCATGTGAAAACCGTAAAACGACCGCATTCAGGGAAAGCATCATTTTCTTTCTGAAAGCCCGCTTCAGAGAATTCTCTGTGCGGGTATTCATTGCTGAAATTTTCAGGTACTCTGCATGAACAGACGGCCGCGCAGTTCATAGGCATGACCGACCAGAACGCCTGAAGCTCCTGTCTGGCCATTGAAATGCTGTCCCAGCAGCAGGCGCTCCGGCCACTTGGCTGCGTGTTCCTTTTCATTTTTATCTATCAAAATTTCCGCGGAAACCTCAACCCGTTCAAGCAGGGTTTTCAACTCACCGCTGCCGATAGCCGCTCCGCGCAGCACTCCCTTGTAAACCCCGCCTATTTCACGCATTTCCGGTCTGATTAAACTTGCCAGCGCCATTTGCAATTCCTTTAAGTATGCTTCAAACAACAGCTCAGGGCAGACAGAATTCATCTTTGTCCAGCCCCGGCCTGAATATAACTACCCGGGCGGCTCACAAAGCCAGCGCCAAAACCATACGCCTGCAACACTTTTATATTCTTATCGACAGTTCCATCCAAAACTGAAGGGATGCCTGCGAAGGGGATAAACCCATTTTCTATTGTACTACGCAAGCATCCCTGAAAATAAAAAACAGACTGATTAGAGCGGAAAGATATAAGCTGCATTAAAATGCGTTGTAATCATACCGGCTTGCGGTACCGCCGGTTCAGTCCAAAATCTTGGGACAGCCTGCCCGCAGTGAGCAGACATTACAGCTCAGCCTGAAAGGAAAAAAACTGAACAGACAGAAAGCATGCTGCCACAATCCCCTGTTGAAAAGGCCCCGTTTCATCAGTACAGCTTCCAGTTCCTCCGTAATAGCAGGCAAAGGCAGGCAGGGGGCCGCTCCAAGCTTATGACGGGCGGCCAGGCTCAGTATGACCCAGGCAAGAGCGCTCATGCTCCACCCTGAAGCGGGGCTGTATGCAAAGCATGATTCGATTTCCCTTTCTATTTCGCTGGGAAAATAAAGACAGATGTAACCCTGCCCTGTAACTTCAAACTGTTCGCAGTTAAGAAGAGGAAGCCAGCGTTCAAACGCCTCCTGCAAACCCGGCAAATCCTCCCCGCAAAACCGGGTATGCGGCTGCGAATCAGCCAGCTCAATGCAGTCGGAAAAACCAAATACCCACTGCTCAGTTTTTTTCATGGAGCAAGCCTGCTTCAGTATGGAAATTTTAATCACAACCGGTAAAAGAGTTTATTGCCTTTATCCATGTATAAAATCATGTGCCCAATGGCAGAAAGTATCAGGCGTGGTGATACGGCTGCCCCGTCTGGATTGTCCACGCCCGGTAAAGCTGCTCAAGCAGCAGCACCTGAGCCAGCTCGTGCGGCAGGGTCAGCGGCCCCAGCCCAAGCAGATAATCTGCCCTCCCGCGCACCGCTTCACTCAGCCCATAAGCTCCGCCCACCACAAAACAGGGGTGGCGGGCCTTATTTTGCATCCATTCAGCAAGCAGGCCGGCAAACTGGAGAGAAGTAGGCGCTTTGCCCCGTTCATCAAGACAAACTACAACCATTTCCGGCTCAAGAGCTGCCAGAATGCGCTCTCCCTCCTGCTCTGATTTTTTTTGAGGAGAACTCCGAGCATCTCCATCCCGCACGGCAAGCTGATTGATTTGCCATACCCGCCCCAGTCGGGTTATATATTCAGCGGCAGCTTTCTGCCAGTGGGAAGATTTAAGTTTGCCCACGCTGACAATAGTCACTTTGTTCATAATTTTTAACCGGATATGTTATTATGCTGAATACACTCAGCCTGGAGCAGGCGTACGTTGCGCTCATTCAGGAAAAAATTATTGCCTACCCTACTGAAACCTTTTATGCCATTGGGGGGCTTGCCCTCAGCACAGGGGCAAGCGCAGCGGTGTTTACCGCCAAAAAGCGCCCTGCGGCCAACCCTCTTCCGGTTATAATCGGAGAGCTGGAGCAACTCCCCCTGCTCGCGCAGGATATCAGCGATGCGGAGCTTGCCCTGGCTGAAAAATTCTGGCCCGGACCATTAAGCATTTTGTTCAGAGCCGGGCCCCTGCTCCCAACGGAGCTGCTCTGCGGCAGCGGGGAAATAGCCGTACGCCTTACTCCGCATCCGGGAGCAGCGGAACTGAGCCGACTGACAGGCCCGCTTTCCGCAAGCAGCGCAAATATCAGCGGCTCACCAGCCATTGTTGACCCGGAACAACTGGAGACCGAGCTTATCCCTCATCTTGCCGGGGCGTTGAACCTGCCGCCCAACCCGGAAGGAGGGCTGCCCTCAACCTTGGTAAGGGTTAAGGAGGGGCGTGTTCTGCAAATTGTCCGCCCAGGAGCCACGAGCGCTGCCCGGCTGACGGAAGCCGGATGGCAAATTACAGCTTAGAACAGCCGAAGCTGGGGATAAACTACCCCTTGCATCCTTCATACTGAAAATACCTGCTGTTCATTTAAGGACCTCACCACAAAGCGCGCAAAACGCTGCAAGCACGGCTGCCGCCTCAATTGCCTCCATGCTGCCGGGGCGGGAGTTGTCAATATTCTTGGGGTCAAGCACAGGAGAGGGGTAGTTTTTTAAAGCCTCTGCTTCAGGCAAAACCAGATGCAAACCGGCCGGAGCCCAGACGCGCCAGTCAACCGGCCCGAATAATACAAGTCCGGGCACCGCGTGATGGGAGGCAAGATGGGCAGGCCCCCCGTCACAAGCAATAATTGCCCTCATCTGCAACATGCGCTCTGCCAGTTCCCGGGGCGGCTCGGGATATTCCACCCGTTGCCAGTCCGGCTTCATACCTCTCTCCTGTTCTGCCGGGCCCAACAGAAAAACCGGCTCAAACCCTTGCTGTTCAAGCTGTCTGGCTAAAAACTCAAAATTTTCAAGAGGCCATGACTTGGCCTTATGCCCGGCGCCAGGTATCAGCCCCACCTGTCTTGAGTTTTCACCTTGCCAAACCCCAAACAAATCACGCCAGGCAGCAGGCCAGTCTGAACGCCATACAATGCCGTAAGCAGCAAGACATGCCCGTATATTTGAAATCACCAGAGGGTTTTGCGGCTCCCCATGTACCGCGTCATGCTCCCTGTCCATTTCCGGTAAATTCAAATCAAGCACAGGCAGGGAAATTAAATGTTCATGCACGGGCAAAGCCACCGGGCTCTCCAGACAAAACCAGAATATCACTGTGTCATTTATCCAGGCGGGACAGGACTCGGAAATATACATTTTTTCTATATCCGCCCGCAATTGCCAGGGAACTTTCTTTATCCCCAGGACGTCAAGCCATGCCTCTGAAACCCCGCGCCCGTAAAACCAGAAATTTACGCTCAACGGTTCAAAATGCCTGACAATCGAGTAAATACCGGGCCAGGCGCACAAAAAATCGCCCAGAGCGCCATTATGCACTACCAATATATTTTTTATCTGTCTTGAGCAGAGCATTTTTCACCCTAAATCGCACTTGTATTCTTGCTGCACTGAGGTTATTTTATAAAAATATTGTCCAAAAGCAAGAAGCAAACCTGTGCACGGGTGCAGTAAAAAACTTTGCAATTTGGTGCAGGTGCATTGTGAAGATGCAGGCTGAAGCATAGGATAATGCGCTGTTTGAGTTGTTTCAGTAAAAATTGAACTAAGCCCCAGTGCAGCAACGAGCGGAAAAAAATACAGAGGAGAAAAGCAATGAGTGTGCGCGCAAAAATCAACTGCCCCGGCTGCGGCAGAGAAATACAGGTTTATAAAAGCCCCGCCCCTACTGTAGATATCGTGCTGTTTGACGACAAACGCGGCATTTTACTGATAGAACGTCGCTTTGAACCGCTGGGCTGGGCCTTGCCCGGCGGCTTTGTAGACTACGGCGAACAGCTTGATCATTGCGCTGTGCGCGAAATGAAGGAAGAAACCAATCTGGACGTAACCGTTAAAAAACTGGTAGGAGTATATTCCAACCCCATTCGAGATCCGCGCCGTCACAGCATAACCACGGCCTTCTGGTGCGAATGCAGCGAACTTGACAGGCTCCAGGCCGGAGACGATGCGGGGAAAGCCCGCTTTTTCCAGCTGGAGGAGCTGCCGGAAGATATCGTTTTCGACCACAGAATTATTATTGAAGATTTTCTGAAAATCTATCGGGAGGGGGCAGATGCTGCTTGGCGTTGATGTGGGCGGCACTCACACCGATGCGGTAGTGCTGCGGGGGGATAAGATCGTTGCCTCGGCTAAAGTCGACACCGATTCGCAAAATCTGCTACGCTCCATAACCCAGGTTCTGGAAACAGTTTTAAAGGAAGTTCCGCCTCAGTTGATTTCCCGGCTTAACCTGTCCACTACCCTTACCACCAACGCGCTGGTAGAAGACAAAACCGAACATGTGGCAATAATTGTTTCCGCAGGGCCGGGGATGGATCCCGAAACCTTTAGGGTGGGCAACCACTATTTTCCAGTGGGCGGAGCAATTGACCATCGTGGCATGGAAGTGGCCCTTATCAATGATTCTGAAATCAAGTCGGTTGTCAGCCACTGCAAACGCGCCGAGGTGCGAACCGCAGCGGTAATCGGCAAATTTTCCACCCGTAACCCCAGGCACGAAGAACATATTGGGCATATGCTCTCGCCGGATATGGACTATATCTGCATGGGGCATCGTCTGTCAGGGCACCTGAATTTTCCCCGCCGGGTAGCAACCGCCTATTACAATGCCGCAGTATGGCGCTTATTTAACAATTTTGCCGATGCAGTGGAAAAATCTGTTCTGAGCAGCTGCATTACCGCACCTATCAACATTCTGAAGGCTGACGGCGGCACCATTCCCCTGAAAGAGGCCCGTAATCTGCCTGTAGAATCCATCCTATCCGGCCCGGCTGCCAGTGTTATGGGCGCTCTCGCTTTATGCCGAATTGAAAAGGACGCTGTAATTCTGGATATAGGCGGCACTACTACCGATATTTCCCTGTTTGCCGATGGTTGGCCCATTATCGATGAAAACGGAACCCGCTTTGCCAATCATGATACCCTGGTCAGGGCAATAAACGGCTGCTCCGTCGGCATTGGCGGAGATTCGGCGATTACCCTGACAAATGACGATGAAAAAAAAGTTGCAGTCGGCCCGGAGCGTTTCGGCCCCTGCATGGCTTTGGGGGGCAGTCGCCCTGCCCTGATGGACGCATTCAACGCCTTGGACGACGCAGGTCTGGGAGATGTGGAGGCTTCACGGCGCGGAATTGCAGAGCTGGCCCAGGCCCATGCCATGCGCCCCCAGGAGCTTGCGCTCAAAGCGGTTGCATATGCGGTGGAAAAAGTAAAAACAGCTGTGGATGAACTGCTCGCAGCCGTCAACTCCCGCCCGGTATACACTATCAGGGAGCTTCTGGGCAAACGCCGGATTAATCCTCAGGAAGTTTACATTATCGGAGGGCCTGCGGAAGTTTTTGCCCCGCATCTTGAAAAGGCGCTGGGGCAGAAGGTAATTCTTCCCCCGCTGTTTTCCGTGGCCAATGCAGTTGGGGCAGCGCTGGCCCGCAACACCGCTGAACTTGAACTGTTTGCCGATACGCAGCAGGGCCGCCTGCTCATTCCCAATCTGGGCATTGAACGCCACGCCCCCAAAGAATATAATCTCGATAATGCAAAAGAAGATGTGACCGTTGCAATGCAGGAGCACTTTAACAGCCTTGGTCTGCGTGAAGACTCTCCTGTCGATATTACTGAAGCCTATTCATTCAATATGGTTGGGGAAAATGGCCTGGCCGGGCGCAATATCCGGGTAAAATGCCAGGTGCGCCCCGGGCTGATGGGAGAAATAAAAATATGAATTCCCTCAGGGATGATATAAAAACTCCGCCCTGCACAACGCCCCCCATCCTCTCCCCAGTGAACAGCCGCCGCTTAATCGGACCGTGTCTGAAAAGCATATGCCTAGGCCTTTTCCGGGCAGTATTATTTCTTGCCATTACAATGGTAAATCCATCTCATGCCCAGCCTGCCGATGCACACGGCTCTGTTCAATATTCCCACGCGCTCCCGCCTCCTTGCGAGGCTTCTCTTGAGCTTATGGCCGGGCAGATGATAATGGTCGGTTTCAGGGGAATATCGACTGAAGCGAACCCGATAATCCAAGTGATGAATAAAACTTTTCTGGGTGGGGTTATTCTGTTTGACAACGATTACAGCCCCCGCGTTTTTATCCGCAATATCAGTTCAAAAGCGCAGCTGTCGGGACTGACAGCATCCCTGCAAGCCCATTCGCCCTACCCTCTGCTTGTAGCTGTTGACCAGGAAGGGGGAAAAGTCCGCCGCCTGAAATGGGAAAAAGGCTTCACCCCCCTGCCGCCGGCAGCCGAGCTTGGCGAGGCCCCCCCCAATGCAACCAGACTGACAGCCGGAAGAGCTGCCGCAGAAATGCAGATGCTGGGCATAAATCTAAACTTTGCCCCGGTGGCGGATGTAAATATAAACCCGGACAGCCCGGCCATCGGTGCGCTGCAACGTTCATTTTCCGCCGAACCGCAGGCTGTGGCCAGGCATGCAGGCGCTTTTCTCCAGGGCATGAAGGCGCATGGAGTCGCAGGCTGTCTGAAGCATTTCCCCGGTCATGGCTCTGCCGCTGCCGACACGCATCTGGGCAGCGTCGACATCAGTGAAACCTGGGCCCCCGATGCGGAGCTCCTGCCTTACAAAACCCTGATTAAGGAAGGACTGGCTGAA
>JAFQMU010000032.1 GCA_017421085.1 Desulfovibrionaceae bacterium
GCCTGACGGCTGTGCAGCTTTCCCTGCACAGCATTGGGAGCGTAATGCCGGGAATATTCCTCAACATTCCCGGACAGCCAGTTTTGCCGCCAGTCTTCAATAAACTTGGTAAGCTCAGGCTCAATCACTTCCAGGTAGTGGGCGGAAAGGCCCAAATCGCGCGGTTCCCACTCCATGCCGACAATAAGCCATCTGCCGTCTTTTTCCTGCCAGTAAAGCCGCCGCACACCTTCAGTAGTCAGGTTTGGAGCCCGGTAAAACTGATTGAACCAGGTCACCCAGTAACCGGGGCCAGGCAGGATTTTAACCTCGCCAATGATGGTGTGAATCCAGGCCAGATGGCTGAACAGTCTTCTTTTTGTAGCGGTAAAATGCTCGAAAGTTTCATTGGTTTGGGCCAGAGAATATGAATGCCCATGGTAGAGATCAAACATTTTGGTTGAGCGGTCAGACCACAACTTAGCCCACATTTTTGTCTGCTGCTCAAGCAGTTCAGCCGTTGCGGCCATCTGTTCATCTTTTCCAATGTTGGTATCGATTTGATGGGCCACTGTCACCGGATACCCGAAAATCAGAGTATCGCCTATTCTTTCCAGGTCAGGCAAATTCAGAGCAATGCACCCTCTGGTTTCTCTGGGCACAATCTCATGCCCTTTAGAGTGAATCCAGATGCCATAACCGGTTTTCCGGCGCAGACGGTCAACCGGGTTGGGATAATTAAGGGTGTAAGCTATCCCGCCATATTCCTCAAAATCCAGGGCAGTGAGCTTCTGCCCCACAAAATAAACCCCTTCAGGAGTTTTGAGGTCATCCTGAATTTGTTTATCGCCCACAATCTTTCCTGTTGTGCAGGGATAGGTCGCAGAAATGGAAAGAGGGCTGTGCCTACTCAGCACATGCGCCTGCTGTTTATTTTTATCTATGGCCAGAAAACTATGGGGGATATTTTCCAACTCGCGAATTTCAGCATGCCACCCTTCGGCCGCAGCCGGGCGCACCAAAGCACACAGTAAAAAGACCGTTAAAGCCCCCAAAACACTGTAAGGGTGCGGCAAGCAAACTTTTTTACAAAGCATCCCAACTTCCCAGGGGTTGTGGATTAAATTTTCCCCGCATCCAGCAGTTCTCTGCGGTTGAACAGAGCGCTCAGGGTATAACCGGCTTCCGCCAGCTTTTCACGCCCGCCTTCTTCCCGATCCAGCACGCTGCAAATCTGCACTATTTCAAGGCCAACAGCCTCCGCCCGCTCACAGGCCGTAAGAATGGAGCCTCCGGTAGTGACAACATCTTCCAGCAGCACGACCTTATCTCCCGGCTTAAAGTTGGCGAGCCCTTCAATATATTGATTAGTACCATGACCTTTAGATTCCTTGCGCACAATAAACCCGTTGAGGGGGCGCCCTTTTTCAAAGGATATAACCGAGGTGGCGGTAATCAGCGGGTCGGAGCCAAGGGTCATTCCTCCTAATCCTGAGATGGGCAAGTCTTTAATCATCTCAAAAAACAGGGATCCAATCAGCCAAGCCCCCTCAGGGTGAAGGGCTGTCTGGCGGCAATCAAAATAATATTCGCTTTTCTTGCCGGAAGCGAGGGTAAAGTTTCCTTCCTTATATGATTTTTCAATGAGAAGCCTGGCTAAACGTTGCTTGAGAGTATGCATTCAATCCTCAAATGTCTGGCGAGTTTCTGTTCAAAGTTCGGAAAGGGTAGTGTCATGCCCTGCGGCCGCCATAAGCCCGGCAACTACTCTCAGTCTTTATGCCATTTTCCAAAGATTATGACAATACTCTCTCCAGGATATTGTTTTCATATCTTAAGTAATAGTTAATATTGAAAATTTCATCCAGTTTATCTTGACTGAGACGGGAAGCCACCGCCTCGCTGTCCCGAACCAGTCTTTCAAAACTTTGCGCGGTGTTCCAGCTCTGCATGGCCAGCTCCTGAACCAGCACATATGCCTCCTGGCGTTTCATGCCGCAGTCTATCAGCCCCAGAAGCACCCGCTGCGAAAAAAACAATCCAAAGGACAAATTCAGATTTCGCTCCATATTTTCCGGGATAATGCGCAGATTGCCCACCAGCCCGGTCAGCCGGGTAAGCATGTAGTCTATAAGAATTGTTGAGTCGGGCATGATTACCCGCTCTACTGACGAATGGCTGATATCACGCTCATGCCACAAAGCCATATTCTCCAGAGCAGCCAGACTGTTGGTGCGGCACAGACGGGCCAACCCGGTCATGTTTTCCGCAGAAATGGGATTCTTCTTATGCGGCATGGCTGAAGAGCCTTTTTGGCCGCGGGCAAATCCTTCTTCCACTTCCAAGACTTCAGTGCGCTGCAAATGACGCAGTTCTACACAAAGGCGTTCAATGCCCCCGGCCAGAATCGCCAGGCTGGAAAAATAATGAGCATGCCGGTCCCGCTGGATTATCTGAGTTGAGATTTCATCTGTTTTCAGGCCCAGCAGCTCACAGGCAATCTGCTCAACTTCCAGATTAAGCATGGCATATGTGCCTACCGCACCGGAAATTTTTCCCACCCTTATTCCCTCAAGCGCATCGGCAAAACGCCGGCGCGAGCGCTTGAACTCAGCATAAAAAGTAGCCATTTTCAGAGCAAAGCTGGTTGGTTCGGCATGGATGCCATGA
>JAFQMU010000269.1 GCA_017421085.1 Desulfovibrionaceae bacterium
CGATGTAAAGTATCATACCGCTCTTGACAGCGGTATATGCATTCTGGATGCAGGGCATTTTTGTTTGGAAGAAGAAATGATGCGGCGTTTTGCCGCGTTTTTGCAGTTGAGTCTCGAAGGGGTTGAAATAAAATTTATTGAAGCCGCTGACCCCATCAGGCCATATTTGTTTAATTGTGAAAAGGAGCTGTAAAGTGAGCTTATATAAAAAGCAGATAGAGCAATTAGTGGCCCTGCAACAAATTGACCATGAAATTTTCGGTATCCGTCAGGAAATAAAGAAACTGCCTGAAGAAGTGGCGGATATGGAAAAGCAGTTCTCAGTAATTGATGCGGAGAGAAACCGGATAGCCGATAAAATGGAATACCTTACCTCACAGGAAAAAAGGGTTAACTCCGACATTGAACATGACTCCCGGCGCATTGAAGAAAGCAAAAATCGAATGATGCAGGTGGAAAACACGCGGGAATACCATGCCATGATTCGCGAGGTGGACAATATGGAACGCACCAACCGCACCCGCGAAGAAGAAAAAATGATTCTTATGGAAGAAATTCAGCGCCAGCAGGATCTTTTTGCTGATGTTGACGCCCGCTATAACCAGGTCAAAGCTGAATATGACCTTAAAAGCGAGAGCATGCAGAGCAGGCTTGATGAGCTTAACGCCGAGCTGGACAAACTGATGGAACGCCGGGCGGCTTCTGCCATGGAAGTGCCCCCGCCGGTGCTTTCCCGTTATGAATTTATCCGTGAACGTCTGGAAAACCCGGTAATCGTGCCGGTGGCATCCTGCGTATGCAAGGGATGCAACATTGCAATTCCGCCTCAAATTTTCATTGAATTGCAGAAAATTCAGCAGATTCTCAGCTGCCCCAACTGTCAGCGCCTCATTTATTGGGAAGAACATTTTGATGCCGTCAACTTCTACAGCCGCCAAAAGGCCGTTGAACAACCGGAATTGGACCCTGAAGACGATGATGAAGAAGAATAAGATTTATTTCGTTCTTCTTTAACAGTATTTGGAGTCGGGCGGGCTGTCGCGGCGTTTTACGTCGAGGAAAGTCCGGGCTCCGCAGGGCAAGACGCTGGATAACGTCCAGGGGAAGCGATTCCCGGCAAGTGCAACAGAAAGCAGACCGCCTTGCTTCCGGCTCCGGCTGCGGTTTTTCCGCTCTCCGACCGTCAGAGGCAGGGTAAGGGTGAAAGGGTGGCGTAAGAGACCACCGGCTGGTTTGGCGACAAATCAGGCCAGGTATACCCCGTCTGGAGCAAGACCAAATAGGAAAGCGTCAAGGCTGGCCCGGCCGAGCTTTCGGGTAGGTTGCTAGACGCGGCGGGTAACTGCCGTGCCAGAGGAATGACAGCCGCCCCGCAATGCGGGGTACAGAACCCGGCTTACAGCCCGACTCCTTATTTTCAGGCAGATTTTGTTGCAAGCCCGTCTGAATCAGAAAAACTGAAAGGAACTTGGATGAATCTCTGGGGAATTATTCTCGCTGCAGGCAGCGGCAGCCGCTTTTCCAAATTGCCGGAATCTGCCCCTCATCCCTGCACATCGTCAGGCAAGAGGCGCCCAAAACAGTTTATTAACTTCCAGGGAGCCCCACTTTATTTTGCCGGCGCCCAAAGCATGGCCAGAGTGCCCAGAATGAGCGGCCTGGTTTTTGTCTTCCCCCCCGGTCAGTTTTCTGAGTGCGAAGAAGAACTTCGCCAATTGCTTATCCGTCATGATCCGGGTCTGCCCTGTCTTACAGCGGAGGGCGGTGCGCGGCGGCAGGATTCGGTGAATGCAGGTCTGCGGGCGTTGCCTCCGGAATGCACGCATATTCTGGTTCATGACGGGGCCAGACCCTTTGTCACCCCTGAGCTGATAAACCGGGTCTGCGACCGGCTGGAAGCCGGGATGCAGGCAGTGATTCCAGGGGTAGAGGTAACCGATACCATTAAACAGGTTGAAACTGCATGTGGGGTTGAGCGGGTAACCGCCACCCCGGCCCGCGCTGACCTGCGCGCTGTGCAGACTCCGCAGGGCTTTGAGCTGGCATCCCTGCGCAGGGCGCATCTGGAGGCGGAAAAAAAATGCCTGAGCGTTACTGACGATGCCTCCCTGCTTGAAAGTCTGGGAATTGAGGTGGAAGTGGTAAAGGGAGATATGAATAATATAAAAATCACTCATCCTGAAGATATGGAAAAGCTGGAACGGGCTCCCGCTCCTGCCCTGCCCGTACCCTGCAACGGCTTTGGATACGATGTGCACAAATACGGACAGGGACGCCCCATGAAGTTGGGCGGGGTGCCCATTGCCGGGGCCCCCGAGGTGCTGGCTCACTCCGATGGAGATGTGCTCCTGCACGCCCTGATTGATGCGCTGCTCGGCTGCCTGGCTCAGGGTGATATCGGAGAGCTGTTTCCTGATACGGATGCCGCATACGATAATATTGACAGCGGCATTCTGCTTTCAGAGGTAATGGACAGAATTAATGACGCGGGTGTGACAGTAAGCCATGTGGATTTGACCATAATTGCCCAGATTCCCAAGATTTCTCCATGGAAAGACTGTATCGCCAAAAATGTGGCATCGCTGATGCATCTGCCCCGCGATGCCGTTGCGGTCAAGGCCACAACTGAAGAAGGGCTCGGCTTTACCGGTGAGAAAAAAGGCATCAAGGCCGTAGCGCTGGTCAGCGCCTGGAAATTTCCCTCCCCAACCCCTGAAAGCTAACATCGCAGGAATACAGAAAATTTAAAAATAATTGCTGATATGCCCTTAACCAAACGGGGAATAGTTGTTATAATTTCTTAGTATTGAAGTAGGTGTTTCTTATTCTGCCCGGCAGCGGGCTTCTCAGCGACGCTGCCTCCGGCTGGGTGGAGACCCCGGCGCAAGCCGCTTAATCGCTTTAACACATTGAGGCGCATATGCGCCGCCAGTAAAACCGGACGTTTATCTGCTCGCTCATATAGGGCGAAGTGATCTGAACCTTTCATCTGATTTGCATTCGACGGGCGTGCCTCCGTCCGACCTTCCTCCGCACAAGGCAAGGTTTTGTTACCTGAGTTGATGATGGGTGTTCTGAATAACCTTTCATCATTATGTTTGACATTTAACCAACGATTTGAAGCATATGAAAAATTCCGAGTTTCCATGGCTGAAATTTTATGATGTAGACGTTCTTCCTGAATTATGCTGCGATACTGAAAGCCTGTGTGAACTGTTTGACCGTTCTGTACGTGAGTATGCAGACAGAGAAGTGGTATCTTTTGCAGGAAAGAAAATGACCTACGCTCAGCTGGGTCAGGCTGTAAACGCCATGGCCGCGGGACTGCAGGATCACGGTCTGCGCCCCGGCGACCGTGTGGCTCTGATGCTGCCCAATGTGCCGCAGATGCTTGTTTCTCTGTTCGC
>JAFQMU010000270.1 GCA_017421085.1 Desulfovibrionaceae bacterium
CGAAAAGACCAAAAGCGGCAGCAGGATTGCAAAACACAGCTTTACAGATTTCCTGCAGGCGCCCATTACCTGGTTATGCTGCCCAGCCCCCAGCAGATTGCTGGTTACGGTAGTGGATGCCACAGCCATGGCCGACAGCGGCATAAACAGCAGAATTGAAAAGCTGCGCACAATATTCGACACCGCCAGAGGGCGTTCACCCAGATGTTCCACCGCCACCAGGAAGAACAGCCATACCGCATCGCTGATTAAAAACTGGAGCATGGTCCAGATGGAAATTGCAAAAACCTGCAAAATCAGGCGCGGCCGAAAGCGCAGGCTCTCCACAAAGCCATATTTTTCATGATCAACCCGCAGACGCACATAAATGATCAATGAAAGCAGCAGCACAGCCTCTGCAATGGTGGAAGCCAGGGCCGCCCCGGCTATGCCCATCTCAGGAAAGCCGAATTTCCCGAAAATAAGCAGATAATTCAGCGCCACATTTACGGCAACCATCACCACTGAGCACACGCCGATGGCCCGCGTCTGTTCTATACCCACAAAAAAAGCCCTGAACATCAGCGCGGCAAAGGCGAAAAAGAATCCGTAAGCCCGCCAGTCAATATAGCTTATACAGGCGTTACACACATCCTGTGAAATAAGAATGCGGCTCATCAGCCACGGAGCAAGCTCCCGGCTGAGCCAGAAGGCCAGGCCCGCCAGGGCGAACATGAATATAATTCCCTGCACCACGATTGGCCCGGTTTCCGCAAAATTCCGCTCGCCATTGCGCCTGCCGATCATAATCTGTGCGCCCAGGCTGAAGCCAAGCCCAAGCATGAACACAACCCAGTAATACACTCCCCCCAAAGCGGAAGCGCCCAGCTCAATTTCGCCCACCCGCCCCAGAAAGGCCGTATCTGTGAGGCTGATCAGGTGCTCGGTAATCAGACTGATTAAAACCGGGTATGCTATAGTCCAGATGTGACGGTAAGATACGGAATTTGTCGCGCTCATAGTTGCTTTCGCAGTGTAAATTTTGTTATCTATATCAGAATATTCGGGAAAAATGCAAGAGGGGCGACTTCTATAAATCTGAAGAGAACAAGTTTAAGCTTTCTCATTTGAGGGAGTGACAATTATGTCAATTTCCAGTATCTTCTGAAAAAGTATTTTCCAGCAAGAAGGGAAAAAATGTTTGCCAAGCTGTCTGAAAAGCTGCCCGGTTTGCTTCGGGCTCCAATGCCGTGGGAGGAAATGCCTCTTCCCCGTAAAGGGCTGTTGTGCAGCGGCCCTGTGCCGGGCGAAGAGAGCTGTGTTGAACTTTGGAACTTTTATCAGGTGCCGGAGCATATCCGCAGACACAGTGAGCTGGTGGCCGCCTATGCCCTGCACCTGGGCAACACCCTGCACGGGCAGGGTGTCAGAATAGACCTGCCCGGCCTCTACGCTTCCGCTCTCCTGCACGATATCGCCAAAATGCACTGCGTGCAGCACGGCGGCAGCCACGCTCAGGTGGGGGCAGCCTGGGTGGTTCAGAAAACCGGGCAGCACCTGCTGGCTCAGGGTGTGCTCTTTCATGTATACTGGCCATGGCCGCTCTGTTTTGAATCATGGCCGCTGCCCCTGCTTATCGAATATGCCGACAAACGGGTTATGCATGATCGTTTTGTCAGTCTGAACGAACGCTTTGAAGACTTGATGCTGCGCTACGGCCATAATGAAGAGGCCAGAGAACGGACACGTAAAATAGAGTGTCAGGCCCGCGAGCTGGAACAGCTGCTGGCCAAAAAATACAAGGTGGATGTAAATGCGAATTTTACTTATAGCTGGCGGTTGGTCTAGTGAACGGGAAGTTTCTTTAAAAGGGGCCAGAACAGTTGAGCAGTCATTGCTTCGCCTGGGCCACGAAGTAACCTTTTATGATCCGGCCTGTCCGGTTCTTCCTGAAGATGTGGAGGATTCAGGACCGCTGAGCGGCCCGCTCGAACATGCTGCGGAGCACGACTTTGCTTTCATCAACCTGCACGGCTGCCCGGGAGAAGACGGCCTGGTGCAGTCCATGCTTGATGCAGTCGGCTGCCCCTATCAGGGCAGCGGCGCCAGGGCGTCATTCCTTGCCCTGCATAAAGCCGCTTCCAAAAGCGTTTTCCGGAAGTATAACCTGGCTACCCCCGACTGGGAATATCTGGTTTCACACCCCGGGCACAACTGGCATACAGACCTGCCCTATCCTTTGTTTGTAAAGTCAAACAACGGCGGTTCTTCCCTGCACCTGTACCGGGTGGATTCGCCGGAAATCCTTATGCCTGTGCTTGACGGCCTGTTTTCCAGCGGGTTGGAGGTACTGATTGAACCGCTGATTGTCGGGCAGGAAATAACCTGCGCCGTTTTGGGTGATGAAGCGCTTCCTCCCATTCTTGTTGAACCCCGCAAGGGCGAGTTCTTCAACTATGAAAGCAAATATGCCAGGGACGGAGCAAACGAAATCTGCCCGGCCCCCATTTCACCTGAGCTTACTGCCAAAATTCAGCAAGACGCCCTGACCGCACATCGGGCGTTGGGGCTGGAAGGCTACAGCCGGGCTGATTTCATTCTTACAGAAGATGGAACGGCTTACCTCCTGGAGGTGAACACCCTCCCCGGGATGACCGTAACCTCTCTGGTGCCCCAGGCGGCGGCTGCCATTGGACTGGACTTTGACCAATATCTTGCCCGCCTGATTGAGCTGGGCCTGAAGGCAGCCGGCAAACCGTGCGAAAATTAAAAGCGGGGTCTGAAAAAACGCGACCTGACCTCCGAGGGATGTCAGCTCCCACTTCACTGAATAAGCAGAGCATTTCGGCATCAAAAGTCCGAAATGCTCTGTTGAGCAGTTTTAATGAGAAGAAGATATGGGCAGGCTTTCCCGTCTGAGGGCGGGTTCAGCCGTTTTCAAGACAATCTGACCTGATTGGTTCATCCCCCTGAATCAGTCCTGCCGGAGTCCCCCAATGCAAGAAGAAAGTGTTCTCAACCGGCTGATATTTTCTTTGTATCAGGGCGCCTGGCGCCTGGCGCGCCCTTTTTTGAGACGCAATAAACGCCTGCGTGACGGCTGGTCTGAACGGCTGGCTCCCGAAACCTGGATTTCGCCTTTTGACGGCATTACCCTGTGGTTTCAGGCGGCATCCGGAGGCGAGGCATACCTGCTTGCAGCCGTTGCCCGCATCCTTCTGAAGGAATGGGACAGCGCCGTAATGGGCGGGAAAAAATTGCGGATTCTGGGCACAACCTGCACCCGTCAGGGTATGGATGTGCTTGAACGCTTGCAAAACGAAGGCCCCTGGGCTGAAAGTGAATTCCTGCCCAGATTCTTCCCTCTGGATGAACCCGGTCTGATGAACAAAGCCATCGCGCAGGCCCGCCCTGCTCAGATAGTTCTGCTGGAAACAGAACTTTGGCCCGGTCTGCTCAGGGCTGCGAAGCAGGCGGCAGTGCCGCTGCAAGTATTGAACGGGCGCATTACCTCAAAGAGTCTGTCAGGGTATGCCTGGCTTCCTGCATCTTTCTGGAGATCACTGTCCCCCGACAGAATTCTGGCTATAAGCAAAAATGACGCAGAGCGTTTTGCACGCCTGTTCGGCAGTGAGCGGACAGGGCTCATGCCCAACATTAAATTTGATCTTCTCAGGCTGGAAGAAGGGGTTAGCCCAATCCCGGAGCAAATTGGAGTCTTAGGCAACTCTGCTGAGGCGGAAGAGGCGCGCCCGCGCCTGGCTCTGTTCGCATCCGTACGCCGACAGGAAGCAGAGGCCGTGGCAAAAGCTGTCAAACTGCTCAAAGCGCAGCGGCCTGATACTGCAATTGTGCTGGCTCCGCGCCATTTACACCATGTGCCCCTCTGGAAACGGCAGCTGGAACAGATGGAAATAAGCAGCGTTTTGCGCAGTGAACTCTCCATCACGCCGGAGGAAACGCCCGATGCCGTTCTGAACCGGTTTGTCGATACAGGCAAGGCCCTTATCTGGGATAAATTCGGCGACTTGAAGCAGCTTTACTCAGAGGCCGGCGCGGTTTATGTGGGCGGGAGTCTTGCTCCGCTTGGAGGACAGAATTTTCTGGAGGCGTTGGGAGCCGGGCTGAGACCCTGTGTGGGCCCTCACATCGATAATTTTCTCTGGGCAGGCGATTCGATTCTGACCATGGTCAGGCAATTGCCCGATGCTGACGCCCTTGCAGCCGCCCTTGCTGAAGAACTGGATTCACCAGACTCGAAGGCTGCAATCAAAGAGCAATTTGCGCAGCGGGTGCGTGCGCAGCGCGGGGGAAGCCGCCAGGCGGCCGAAGCCATTTTGAAAAGGCTGGCTGCCCACGGTGCGGAATAAAGCTTGCGGTGAACCTGTTCAGTTCTGCTTTGAAATATTCAGTCCTGAAAAAGAAAAAACATTGACCCCGCCCATGCCGGGTGCTAGAGTCAGTCAAGAGTGTTGGCTATGCTGGATAATTGGTTAAAATCCCGAAAGACCAACCTTGCAAGCCCTATGGGACGGGCTGTTACCACCGCCAGTGTAGTGGGTCTGCACATGGTGGTAGCAGTTTTTATAGGGTTCGGCATTGGGTATTTTCTAGATGACTTTTTCGGCACCACCCCCTGGCTGACTGCTGTTTTTCTGGTAACAGGAATTGCCGCCGGGTTTAAAAACCTGATAGTTCAAGGCAAACGTCTGATGGCCTACCAGGACAAAATAGACGCAGAACGCCATGCCGCAGAAGTGGAGGCAAACCTCAGATTTCTGAGGGCAGCAAAGAGTTCGGAGCAGACGCCGGATGCGGGCAAAAAGAGAATGAGCCCGGGCGTGACGCCTGATTCTGAAGAATGAGCGGGTTGATGGGATATGAATAAGCAGAAAAATATGCTTTACCCCGAGGGCTGGCCGGCCAGATTGCGTTTTGCTGTGGAAGGCTGGCTGTTCAGGCATGGTTTTTCCAATGCCGATGCCCGTTTCCTGCTTGCCGTGCAGCTCATTTCCGCTTGCGCCCTTACTGTTTCAGGGCTTCTGCTGTGCTGGTACACTTTGTGGGTTCTCTGGGCCGGTTTGGGCGCGCTGCTTGCCGTAGCCAATTTTTACTTTGTGGTCCGGAAGCTTCAGGCCTTCTTCCCCGATGGTTTCAACCGCAGCAAGATTATCGGCATGCTGCTCAATTTTTATTTACGACTGTTTGTTACAGCCGTTTTTCTGTTTGTGTTCATTGTCTGGCTCAAAGCGCCTGTTTCGGCACTGCTGATCGGGCTTTCCCTGAGTGCAGGCACTGCCGTTATATTTGGTCTGTCCAGACTGCATCTGCTTAAATCCAAGGAGGCCTAGGCCATGCATGAGCCGGTGTTACTTTCAATTCTACTCCATATGGACACAGCCACCATTTTCGGTAAAGAGCTGCATACCTCCCATGTGTTTTATACCTGGTTCGGTATGGCCTGTCTGTTTATTGTGGCGTTTATTGTCCGTCAACGCATTTCCATGGTTCCTGGCCAGCTCCAGAATTTCTGGGAAAGCATGATCCAGCCGCTCGAAGACTTCGCGGTTGAAAACCTGGGAGAAAATGCAGGGCGGGTGTTCTTCCCGCTGCTCGGGGCTCTGTTCATCTACATCCTGTTCATGAACCTGATGGGCCTGCTCCCTTTGTTCGATGCGCCTACAGCCAACCTTAACACCAACGTGGGCATGGCCCTGCTCGTCTTCTTCCTCTACCATGCGCTCGGCTTCCGCCACCACGGCATCGGATATCTGAAGCACTTCTGCGGGCCGGTAAAGGTGCTTGCCCCGTTCATGTTCCCCATTGAAATCGTCAACCACTGCGCCCGGCCTCTCTCGCTCACTCTCCGACTCTTCGGCAACATCAAGGGTGAAGAGCTGGTTCTGCTGGTTGTAATGATGCTTGCTCCTATTCTGGGCACTCTGCCGCTGATGTTCCTGTTTATCTTTGTTAAGATTCTTCAGGCGTTTATTTTCTATCTGCTCAGCATGATTTATATTCAGGGCGCCCTGGAAGAAGCCCATTAACGGCGACCGCAGTAAATGTAAAGCAGGGAACGGTCATTTGACCAAAATATATAATCCTAATGAGGAGTGCTTTTATGCGTAGAATTATTGTATCCGCTCTGGCTATTCTGACTGTGCTGGTAATCGGCACTGCGGCAATGGCTCAGACTGCTGACGGCGGCGTGGCTAAAGCTTTTCTTGATGCCGGCGCCCTGGGTATGACCTGTGCCGGTGTGGCCATTGGTATGGGCGCGGCCTGCGGCGGCTGCGGCGCCGGCATGGGCGCGGCAGTTGCGGGCACCTGCGTTGCCACCGCCCGTAACCCCGAACTTGGTGGACGTCTGTTCGTTCTCCTGCTCCTTGGTCTGGCTCTGATTGAATCTCTGGCCATTTACGCTCTGGTTATCAACCTGATTCTGCTCTACGCCAACCCCTTCGTGGCATAAACAGAAAATTGCAGAAGGCC
>JAFQMU010000271.1 GCA_017421085.1 Desulfovibrionaceae bacterium
CCGCATCGGGGTCAGGGCCAAGTTCAATCCAGTCATGAGCGCGCCCCATTCTTTCAAGAAATTCCCGGGTGCGCGCATCTGAAGGAAATATGGAGGTAGTTGCGCCCAGCTCCGCCCCCATGTTGGTTATGGTGGCACGGTCGGTTACGCTCAGGCTCGCCACACCGGGACCGCAATATTCAAACACCTTGCCCACGCCCCCCTTCACGCTGAGTTTTGAGAGCAGATAAAGGATAATATCTTTGGCGGAAGCCCAGCCGGTGAGCCTGCCGACAAGCTGAACCCTGACCACTTTCGGCATGGAAATCACATATGGAGCTCCCCCCATGGCCAGGGCGACTGAAAGCCCCCCCGCACCAAAAGCCAGGGCGCCGATTCCCCCCGCTGTAGGGGTATGGCTGTCTGAGCCGATTAAAATTTTGCCGGGAGCGGCGAAACATTCCAGATGCAGCTGATGGCAGATGCCGGTGCCGGGAGGTGAAAAGATCACGCCATGCCGGGCTGCAACAGTGCGCAGATAGCGATGGTCGTCGGCATTGCGAAATCCCATTTGCAGGGTGTTATGGTCAACATAGCTTACCGACAGCTCGGTTTTTACCCGCGGAATGCCCATGGCCTCCAGCTGAAGATAAGCCATGGTGCCGGTGGCATCCTGAGTCAGGGTCTGGTCGATACGCAGAGCCACTTCCGCCCCGGGGGTCAATTCGCCTTCGAGCAGGTGGCTTGAAATAATTTTTTCAGTAAGATTCATCCTATAACCTTCTGTAAGTATCTGATTTACAAGGAAGAACGGAACACTGGAATTTATGGCATTTCCACGCCCTGCTCCCGGTATTCGTTGAGTTTGTTGCGCAGCGTCCGCACGGATATTCCGAGAAGCTCCGCAGCCTGGGTACGGTTACCGGCGGTTTGCTCCAGCCCGCGCATAATCATGATTCTCTCCATTTCATGCAGAGGAATTACTCCATCCTTGAACATGGAATGGGAGCCGCCCCCTGCCGGAGCGGAAGCAACGGTCTGCCCATCGCCGGTTTCAAAAACAGGCAGAGTTGCCTGGCTTTGGGCGGAGCCCCCCGCCGGAGAGTCAGCCTGCTCTCCAATGGAAGCTTCATCCTCATCGAAAACAGGCCAGGCATCAGGGTCAAGCAGAAAATGTCCCGGCTCAATAGAGCCGCCGCCTGAAAGCAGCACAGCCCGTTCCATCAGGTTTTGCAGCTCTCTGACATTGCCCGGCCAGTCGTATTCAGCCAGCCATTTGCGCGCCCCCTCGCCGAGCGTCGGCGAGCCCAGGTCATATTCCTGGGCATACATGTTTATAAAAAACTCAGCAAGAGTAAAGATATCATCGCCGCGTTCGCGCAAAGGCGGCAGGCGCAGGGGAATTACGTTGATGCGGAAAAACAGGTCCTGCCTGAACTTTCCTTCTTCCACCCAGGCTTCAAGGTCACGGTTGGTGGTGGCTATTACCCGAACATCTACCGGAATGGTTTCCGAGCCGCCCACCCGGTCGATTTCCCCTTCCTGGAGCACCCGCAGAAGTTTGGCCTGCAAGCCGAGCTCCATTTCTGAGATTTCATCAAGCAGAATGGTACCGCCGGAGGCAAGTTCAAAACGTCCGAGCTTGCGGGCTATGGCCCCGGTAAACGACCCCTTCTCATGCCCGAACAATTCGCTTTCCAGCAGATGTTCGGGCAGCGCCGCGCAGTTTACCGCCACAAACGGCCTGTCCTGACGGCCTGACAAGGCGTGCACATAGCGGGCAAACACTTCCTTGCCCGTGCCCGACTCGCCGGAAATAAGCACTGTCGCCCTGGAAGGGGCCACCTGCCGGGCAAGGGCCATTACCTTTTTAATGGAAGGGTCGGCTCCGACCAGCTTCGGCAGCCCTTTGCCCGGTTCCGGTCTGTGCCCGCCCAAAGTAGTTTTGGGGGTAAGTGGGGCGGTGCGCTCCTTGCGGGGGAGAGCGGCAAGCACCTTTTCCGGGTCAAGCGGCTCCAGCCAGAAATCACGGGCCCCAAGTTCAAGATAACGCTCTGCATCCGCAGGCGAAGCCCGTTCCGCCACCACAATTACCGGTGGGAATTTAGGGTCATCGGCGCTTACCGCAAGCAGATCCTCAACTCTGTATCCCGGCAGCATGGCGCGGGAAATTATCAGAGTCGGAGGCGTCTGCCGAATATAGGCCGATGCGCCCCGCACGTTTTCGGCCAGGCCCACTTCTACCCCGGCATCCTTAAACTCAGTAAACATCCGGGTAACCGTCTGGGCAGGAGCCAGAAATAAAATTCTCTGTTCCGACATTTATTCTTCCAGTGCGAGAATTGTGAGTATTACAAAATCCTTTTGATTATATACCTTTTTAAGCAATTAGCCAAATCAAAAATTATAGGCTCACTCCGCGGTTTTATCGGGCGGTAAACATTGACCGGAGTTGTCCGAAAGGTTAATTACCTAAAATTGACTTGAAAAGCGACTTTACCGGGATTAAAATAGCCCTGCAAACAGATTGAGAATTTGCCGGTGCGGCATCGGCAGAAATATTTTACTTTGAAAGGCTGAAACCACGGCCCAAACAGACAAGCTCCTCTTTTAAGGAAAAGCAATGCCCAACCGCTATCTTGACATTCTGCACCTGGTCGCTGCCGGTGAGATAACTCCCGATGAAGCCCTGCGCCGGATGGGCCAGGCCCCGTTTGAACAACTGATGCAAGGCCTTAATCTGGACAAGCAGCGGGGGCTGCGCACAGGGTTGGGCGAAGTGGTTTTTGCTCAGGGCAAGCGCCTGCCCGATCTGCTGGCCGCAGTGGAAAGCCTGCACGGCAGGGAAGATCCGCACGAACCTGTTCTGGTGACCAGAGTAAGTCCGGAGCAGGGAGAGGCCCTGCTCGAAAAATTTCCCGCCGGCTGCCTGTGTGAAAAAGGGCGTCTGTTCAGCCTGGGAAAAGACCTCTCCCTTGCGCCGCCCTGGAGCCCGCAGGGAGATGTAATTATTGTCACTGCCGGAGGAGCCGACTTTCAGGTAGGCATGGAAGCCCTGGGAACAGCCCGCTTTTTTGATCTCAATGCAGGCTTCATTCCTGATGTCGGCATTGCAGGTCTGCACCGTCTGCTCCCCTACCTGCCAGATTTGGGCAGAGCCCGCCTGATTATTGCCGTGGCCGGAATGGAAGGCGCCCTTCCCGGGGTGCTGGCGGGCCTCTTCCCCGCACCGGTGCTTGCGGTTCCATCATCCATTGGCTACGGCATAAGCGCCGGAGGCTACACGGCTCTTGCCGGCATGCTGGCTTCCTGCGCTGCCGGCCTGGCGGTTCTGAATA
>JAFQMU010000033.1 GCA_017421085.1 Desulfovibrionaceae bacterium
AAGCCGGGCCCCCACAATCAGCAATGGTTGCACAGCCGCTTCGGCATGGTGTCGGACCGTTTGCAGGCGTCCATTCCTTCCGGTATAACAGCGGAAAATCTGGTTGTATCCGGTTTTTTCGCCAGCATCGATCTCTATGAGCAGCCATCTGTCTCCCAAATAAACGCCGCCCTGCAACTGATGGAAGAAAGCGGACTTGCCGGTTTAGCCGGCAGGAAAACAGAAACCCTTTCCTACGGGCAGCTGCGACGGTTGCTGTTGGCCCGGGCTCTTGTGCACCAGCCCGTTCTGCTCCTTCTGGACGAGCCCTGCTCCGGGCTTGACGCCGCTTCAAGAAGCGACTTTCTCAACGCCCTGAACAGGGCTGTTACCGAAGGAAAAACTCAGGTTATCCATGCTACGCACCATACGCACGATCTGGCAGGCAGCATCGACCATGTCCTCTGCCTGGAACAGGGCAGAGCCGTTTATCAGGGGCCTTATCCTCCGCCATAAAGCGGCTGCTCTGAGTCCAGAAATACGGCTTCACAAATGGAAAATAATAAGACCTCAGTCCATTAGCCTGCAAGGCGTTGAAAAACTGATATCCGCCTTTACACTTGCATTTGCCGTAAAAAGCGAATAGAAAAGATATTTCCGGGCAACAATGCCGCTTGCCCCAAGCACAACAAATCAGAGGTACCAGGAATGCCAACTCAAATCATAGTCGCCAATGCAGAGGAAATTAAACGCACTATTGAACGTCTTGTTTATGAAATTCTTGAGCGGAAAGGCGAATGCCGGAATCTCGCCCTGCTGGGCATACAGCGTCGTGGTGTAATCATCGCGGCCCGCATCAGGGAAATTCTGGAAGAAAAACTGGGCCATGCTCTGCCCTTTGGCGAGCTTGACATCAATCTCTACAGAGATGACTGGACCACTCTCGATCATAAGCCGATTATCGGACACACAGATATTCCCTTCGACCTCAAACAATATGAAGTGTTGCTGGTTGATGACGTGCTGTTTACCGGGCGCACCATCCGGGCTGCTCTCGAAGCCCTCGGCGACCACGGGCGCCCCCAGAAGGTGGAACTGCTTGCCCTGATTGACCGGGGTCATCGTGAACTGCCGATTCAGGCCGATTTTGTGGGAAAGGTGGTGCCCACCGAGCGCGAGGACCATGTGGACGTGACTGTTGTGGAAATTGACGGTGAAGACGCAGTGACCTTGAACGCAAAATAATCTTTTCAGGGGAGAGTACAGCCGCTCCCGGCTTCTCTCCCCTTTTTCTCCTTATAAGGATAGCCTGCCCCCGCAAATAAATCCGGGGAAAAACATACATCCCGGAATATGACAGAGCCCATGAGCAGTCAGAAAATAATCAACAGCTCATAAACCAATGACTTGTGGGCAAAGTTCCATTCAGATTGTGGCGCGACAACCCTGCCGGTTTATATCTTTTAATTTCCCCAATTCTCCACAAGCAGGCAAACCATCATTCTTCCACAAGCAGCACATGATAGTCGCCCCGACCGCGCCCCACCACAAGCATCAGCTTGGCATCCATGCAGCTGTTGTTGACCGCTCGCACGAAATCGTCCATTGAACGCATCTCCTGCCCTGAAACAGCCCGCAGAATATCGCCCTTTTCCATACCTGTGCGGGCAGCGGGGCTGCCGGGACGCACTGCACTCACGAGCAATTCATTATTTTGCAGCCTTATTTTCAGCCCCCACCTGCTATATGCCAGATTTTCCGCTATCTTGGGGGTAAACAGCGCCGGAGTGAACTCCATGTGCCAGATTTTACCGTCACGCCACACCTCGGCGCGCACCCGGGAATTTTGAGTAAGCGAACGCAAAATGAGCTGATAATATCTGCGGTTTTTTACCTCCCGATCATTCAGCTTCAAAATCACATCGCCTGCCTTGAGGCCGGCCCGTCGAGCCGGACTGTTATCGGCAAACTGAGTGACCAGAAAGCCCGACAAGTCGGCAAGGCCCAGATAGGATGCAAGCCCCGGGTCAATATCCTGTCCAAAGACACCGAGCCACACCGGGCTGACGCTGCCCTGATATACCAGTTCATCAGCTACTTCCAGAATTTTTTTTGAAGGAATTGCAAAACCGATGCCCTCGGCCTTGGCCAGCATGGCTGAATTGATGCCGATTACCCGCCCGCTTAAATTTATCAGCGGACCGCCTGAATTACCGGGGTTAATTGCCGCATCAGTCTGGATAAGGTCGCTGAAATAGCTGCTGCGGGTATTCAGGCTGCGCCCGAGCGCTGAAACAACTCCTGTGGTGATGGTGTGGCTGAAGCCATAGGGGTTGCCGATGGCAATTACCGTTTCACCAGGCATAATTTTATCTGAGTCGCCGAGATCGGCTTCCGGCAGGTTTCTGGATCCGGGAATGCGCAGCACCGCCAAATCAAAGTCTGGTCCGGATCCCACCAGTTCAGCATTGAACGTGCGGCCATCCTGTAAGCGCACGCTGATTTCAGAAGCCCCGGCTATTACATGGGCATTGGTAATGACCAAGCCTTTGCGCCCGTCTACAATCACGCCTGACCCCAGGCTGCTTGTGTGGCGCTGCTGTTCACCAAAATGCTGGCGGAAAAAGTCATTGAAAAACGGGTCGTTGAACATGCCCTGAAAGGGACTGACTGAAGTCTGTTTAGTAGTAACAATATTCACTACCGCCGGGGCCGCCTTTTCCACAGCCCTGACCACCGCCCCTTTGCGCAGGGCCAGCTCCTCCTGGCTTTCAGGAGAAATGTTTAAAGCGGCCAGCCCCTGAACAGGAAACAGCACAAGCCAAACAAGGCTCAAAAATATAATTTTTGACAAAACGCATACCTCAAAAAAACGGTATAAACGGCATGGAAAGGGTAACGCCAAAGCTGTGACGGCCTGCCTGCATCACAGGCTATTTCATACTCGCTGCTTTCATGGCTGCATGCGGGATGAAGCAGATTAAGCGACAGCTGCGCTTAAGGCCGGCAGTAAATGCAGCCGATTTATATCCGTATGCACCAGATGCTGAAAATCAAATTGCATCAGCGCATTTATAATTTGCGTCAGCCCGGAAAATAAAGAGGGGAAGCTCATGCTGAAACTTCCCCTCACAGCAAAGTTATTTACGCTTGAGCCAGGGCATCAGAGCGCGCAGATCGCGCCCCACCTGCTCAATGGGGTGAGCCGCCTGAATACGCCGGGTAGCCTTGAAAGAAGGATTGCCGGCCTGATTTTCCAGAATAAAATTGCGGGCGAACACACCGGTTTGAATTTCATTGAGCACCCGGCGCATTTCAGCACGGGTTTCTTCAGTAATAATGCGTTTGCCTGTCACATAGTCGCCATACTCAGCAGTATCGCTGATGGAGTAGCGCATATGAGCAAATCCGCCCTCATAAAGCAGGTCTACAATCAACTTCACTTCGTGCAGGCACTCGAAATAGGCAATTTCCGGCTGATATCCGGCATTTACCAGAGTTTCAAAACCCGCCTTTATCAGTTCGGAAAGCCCGCCGCAAAGCACGACCTGTTCGCCGAACAGGTCGGTTTCGGTTTCTTCAGCAAAGGTGGTTTCCAGCACACCGGAGCGCGCCCCGCCAATGCCTTTGGCATAGGCCAGGGCCTTTTCCCTGGCCTGCCCGCTTGCATCCTGTTTGACGGCGAACAGACAGGGCACCCCTCCCCCTTCAGTAAAGGTGCGACGCACCAGATGACCGGGCCCCTTAGGCGCAACCATAAATACGTCTACATCTGCGGGAGGCTCAATCTGGCCGAAATGAATATTGAATCCATGAGCAAAAACAAGCGCTTTGCCGGGGGTAAGGTTAGGCAGAATATCTTCCCTGAAAACCTTCGCCTGATGCTGATCGGGCAGAAGCAACATGATAATATCAGCCCGCCTGGCGGCCTCAGCAGCCGACAGGGGTTCAAACCCATGCTCTTTAGCCAGCTGGTAGTTGGCGCCGCCCGGACGCTGCCCCACCACAACATTAACCCCGGAGTCGCGCAGGTTCTGGGCATGGGCATGCCCCTGGCTGCCATAACCGATAATGGCAACCACCTTGTCTTTCAACACTTCCAGATTAGCGTCGTTGTCATAGTAAATTTTCATTGATAACTCCATGATTGATTTTGCAAAATTTGCCTTCAGCCTGCGGCGCTGCTCAGGCCGCTAAAGCCTGCTCAGACTCCAATTAATTGTGAGCAGCAAGCTGCGTTACCCTGCCGAAAGGAATGTCTGCCGCCATGCTGGCGGGACCAGGCCGCCTTTAAGACTGCGCTTACACTAAAATTATTCCAGTTTAGCACAGTGTTCAGGCCTGCTCCTTACTATAATCAGGCTGCAACGAACGACGCATGGCAACTGTGCCGGTGCGGGCAACTTCTCTGATGCCGTACTTCTGCAGAAGGGACAGAATCGCCGCCAGTTTTTCCTGATCGCCCGATGCTTCCAAAACAAGTTCAGTATGCCCCACATCCACCACTTTGCAGCGGAAAATATCGGCAAGGCGCAAAATCTCTTCTCGCACTCCGTCTTCGGCCCCTACGCGCACCAGCATCATTTCCCGCTCTACCGTAGCCTGTGAGCTGAAGTCAATTACCTTGACCACGGTAATCAGCTTGCGCAGCTGCTTGACTATCTGTTCCAGAATCTGATCATCACCAAAGGTGGTAATTGTCATATGCGAGGTTTCCGGGTCTGGCGTAGGGGCCACATTCAGCGATTCAATATTAAACCCTCTTCCGCTGAACAGTCCGGAAACCCGGGAAAGCACACCCGGCTCATTTTCAACCAGAACTGAAAGTACATGGCGCATTATGTGAACTCCTTCAAGAGTTTTGAGCAAGCGGAACTGAAACGCCTTCAAACCCGTTTTAATACAATATACGATAGATTGACCGAACGGGCAGGAAGCTCATCCCAGACCTGACACTTATTTTAAATAAACAGTTTTGGCAATGCCAAAGCAGGAATTCCAAGCAGATTACCCTGAAAACACGGTTCCAGAAGGCGCTGAGAACGGCGAGAAAGCTCGCTCACCCTGATTTGGCGCTGCGCTTGCCCCTGACAGGAAAATCAACTTACAAAGGCGGTTTGCCTTAGGCCAGCAGCATTTCATCGAGGCCTGACCCGGCAGGCACCATGGGGTAAACATTTTCTTCCGGCTCAACATGAATATCTACAATTACCGCCCGTTCAGAAGCGAGAGCTTCACGCAGGACAGGCTCCAGCTCATCCGGGCAGGTTACGCGATAACCGTCAAGACCATAGGCTTCAGCCAGCTGAACAAAATCGGGCTGCACCTCCATGCCGACCGCCTGGTAATTCTTTTTGTAGAAAAATTCCTGAAGCTGGCGAACCATCCCCAGATAATGATTATTCAAAATAATCACCTTTACCGGCAGTCTGTTTGCGGCAATGGTGCCAAGCTCCTGAAGATTCATCTGAATGGAACCGTCTCCGGCCACATCAATTACCAGACTGTCGGGCAGGGCCATCTGGGCGCCCATGGCGGCGGGCAGACCGTACCCCATTGTTCCGAGCCCTCCGGAGGTAAGCAGAGTGCGCGGATGAGAAAATGGATAAAACTGGGCCACCCACATCTGGTGTTGCCCCACTTCTGTGGCGATAATAGTTTTATTGCCCGCCCCGCCTGCCAGTTTATATAATGTTTCAATCACTGCCTGAGGGCGGACAAAAGCTGCCTTTCCCTTATCCCGGTCTGCTGATACGCTCACCAAATCATCCGGGATATCCGTCTGCCCTGAAGAGGAAAAAGTGACAGCCGCGCTGGAAGTTGCCGACCGGGTCGGGCACTCTCTGCGCCAGGCATCGATCTGCTCCAGCCATTCCGCACTGCTGACCGATCCCTCGATTTTCTGCCTTTCCAAAATATTTTCCAGCTCTTCCAGGGCCAGACGGCAGTCAGCCACTACCGGAATGCTTACTTCCACACTTTTACGAATAGAGGTAGGGTCAATGTCAATGTGAATGATTTTTGCTTTTGGCGCAAAGGACGCCACCCGACCGGTTACCCTGTCGTCAAAGCGCGCCCCCACGGCAATGAGCAAATCGCACTTGCTCACCGCCATATTGGCGGCATAAATTCCGTGCATGCCCAACATGCCGAGATGCAGGGGGCTGGTGCCGTCAAAGGCTCCCAGACCCATCAGGGTGCTGGTGACAGGGATTTGATAACGATTTGCCAATCGGGTAATCGCTTCACCTGCATTGGCCATGATTACCCCTCCTCCCACCAGAAAGAGAGGACGTTTTGCTTCTGCAATTGCTCCGGCAGCCTTACGCAACTGATTAAGATTGGGTTTTAAGTTAGGGTTATAAGTGCGCATGCGTACAGGCTCGCTGGGATAGTTAAATTTCATGCTCTCATTAAGCACGTTGCGCGGCAGCTCCACGAGCACCGGCCCGGGGCGGCCTGATCTGGCGATATAAAAGGCCCGGCGGACAATCTGAGGCAGATCTTTCACGCTTTGCACCATATAGTTATGTTTGGTGCAGGGGCGGGTTATGCCGAGAATATCCACCTCCTGAAAAGCATCGTTGCCGATAAGATTGACCGGCACCTGCCCGGTGAAGACTACCAGAGGAATGGAATCTGCGTAGGCGGTGGCTATTCCGGTAACGGTGTTGGTGGCGCCCGGGCCTGAAGTTACCAGACAAACCCCGGTTTTGCCGCTGGCCCTGGCGTAGCCGTCTGCGGCGTGCACCGCGCCCTGTTCATGCCTGACCAGAACATGTCTGATATCAAACTCCGGCATAGCGTCATAGATATCAAGAGTTACCCCGCCGGGATAACCAAATATTACATCCACCCCTTCTTTTGCTATACATTCAAGCAGAATATGCGCCCCGCTTTTTGCCATAACCCACCTCGCAATCTCTGGAAACAGTTCACCCCACCGGATGAGTTTCAATCAACCTGCCCTGCCGGTTATTTTTACACCGGCATTTTGTAAAACCTGGCTGAAGTACGAATTATCAGAAAAAATCAAGCTGATTTCTCAGGTATGTTAATAAAATTTTTTACTGCTATCGATAGATAATTTAATTGTTACAACAGCAACTTCAGCAAAAGTCAAATTTAATTGTTCCGTATGCTGACAAAACGCAATAACAGCCCGGAAAAATTCAGCATTTGCCGTTGCGAAGTCCGCAACATTCTAATGCTGACAACAAAATAATTCTAAAACTCAAAGCGCACGCCGATCGGCAGAACCAGCGTGCGCCTAAATCATATATGGACAGACTGAAGAGCCTGCAGCAGATATCGGCCAGCCCTGCCTGCACAGTGCAGACAGGCGAAAGCGGGCTTACTGCCCAGCCTCCAGCGCTTCCAGCCTGGCGTAAAGCTTGGTTTTACCTTCCAGCTTTTCCTTTTTAATCCGCTTCATTTCCTGCTCTTCGGCAGGGCTGCGGGCAACCTTGGCCTCAAGTCTTTCTATCTGCTTTTTAAAAAGCACATGCTCTTCCCACAGAGCCTTGACTTCCGGGTCTATAGCAGCATATTTGTCTACCAACATCTGTACCTGTTCCGGCTGCATAAACTCCCTCCTAAAGCTAAATGTTCCGCCCTTATCTTAATGACACCGGGCAACCTGGTTATTCCACCGCCGTTACATTCTCATGTTCAACCCGCTCCTGCGGGTCGCTGTCCATTTCACTTTCCATATCGAGCAGCTTCAGGTGCTGCTCAATTACGGCACGTATGCGCATTTCAAAATGCACTTTCTGCTTGCGCAGCTCGGCAATGCCCTCGTCAAGCTGAGCCAGACGGGAATTGCGCTGCTGCTCCAGACTTTCAGCCCTGGTATGAGCTGAATCGATAATTCGCTGGGCCTCCTTCTGAGCGAGATCAATTCTTCTCTGGGCTTCGTCCTGGGCAGAATCGAGAATTCGCTTCGATTCTTCCTGCACTGTCGCCTTCAGGCTGTCTGTAAGTTTTTGAGTGGTTATAAGAGTATCACGCAGGGTAGATTCGCGATCCCTGTGCTCGGCCAGTTGAGATTCAAGCACCGCCACCTGATTGGCAAGACTGGTTTTTTCCTCCGTGAGGCGCCCAATAGTATCGGCAACGTCCTGAAGAAACGCCTCAACCTGAACGGTATTATATCCACGCAGCGAACGGCTGAAACTGTGATTCAAGATATCTATTTTACTAACGCTCATTGAGCAGGCCCCCGAAATCTGCATTCTCACATGGTCATTGCGAAATCACGAAGAGTTTCCACCAGGGCGATATTGACAAATTGAACCAACAAAACCACCACCACCGGTGAAAAGTCTATCCCCGCTGCATAAACAAACGGCAATTTGCGCCGCACCATTTGAAACACCGGCTCAGTCAACGTTCTGACAACCCGCACAATCGGATTGTACGGACTGGCATTAACCCAGCTGAGCACGCAGGAAATAAGAACAATCCAGAAATAGGTGTCCAGAACTATTTCCAAAATGTAGGCTAAGCCGTAAAGAATATTGTTGACGACCAGCATCGGTCCTCCATTATCAGCGTTTTAACGGTTTGAGTAATAGGCAAACTTATACCCAGTCAACTCAAAGCAACTGCATTACAACACAATGCTCCCGCAACGTCAATAACAGTATTTACCAATTATCCGGATAAGTATTAATTATGCAAATCAGATAACAGTTAGAATGCCTGCACAGGCCATTTTCAATCTCCCGGGAATTTGCGCAGGGCCATGAGAAACTCTTCAAATCCCGTCAAATGTATCTGTGCTTTCAGATTGCAATTTTTAAACGCGCCAAAAACCAAACCGGCGTTTTCAGCAGCCTGGGCATCAAGCAGACTGTCGCCTACAAACATGACCTTACCGGGAGATTCTCCCCACTCAGACAGAACAGCCAGGGCTCCTTCCGGGCTTGGCTTGGGGGCATGGGTAAGAGCAGTAATTATGGGGCTGAAATATTTTTTCAGATTAAAGGTTTCCAGCAGTTCATTTCCGAATGTGGTACGGTTGGTGTGCACGGCCAGCTTAAGACCGCGCCCCTGCAGAAACTCCAGCAATTCGTAAATGCCCGGCTCCGCCCTGATATATGGGACAACATCACGAATATAATCAATACTGTTCAGCGCATCGCGCAAATGCCCATGCAGACAGGCTGGAATAATGTGTTCCAGCGATTGTCTTGCTGTGTGCATATGCACAAACTCTTCCTGTGAAGCATTCATTGGGGGCAAACTGAAATAACTGCGCGCCAGATTATAGAAATGTGTATTCGATGCGCCGGAATCCAGCAGCACCCCGTCACAGTCAAAAATAATACCGCCAAGCCCCTGCGGGAAAAGCCGCTTCAGGCGCCGCGCCATTTCTTCAGAGCTGTTCATTTTCTTCAAAAATAAAAATCAGCTCTCTGCGCACATCTCCATCCAGCCAGAGCAATCGTTCAAGCAATGGAGAATTATAGGCAGAAAGCAGAAAATCACAGGTAATCCGACATTGAACCAGATTCCTGGCTGCATCCGCACCTGGGAATAAATTTTCCAACTGCCCCGATGAAATTTTTTCAATCGGCGGCCAGGCGGTTTCTTCCACGCCCATCCCGACCAGCAATCTTTTCAGATGTGCACGCGTGGTGAAACAGCAGGTTTGCGGTTCAGTAAGACAGATGGTTCCAATGAGAACTGCAGGCCACTGAATCTGCAAATCTTCTGAAGAAAATCCGCTTTCCTGCATAATCAGCTGCACCATGCCGTTTATACTGGCAGACTGTCCAACCTCCGCATCTGTTCCTGAGCGCTCCAAATTATCAGATACCGGTTCGCTCAGACTTTGAGAAAGCTCTGTTGAGGCCTGACCCAGTTTTTGCAAAAGCCGCCTGATTTCCAGAATATTTTCTTCCTGACTCCAGGCGAGCAGCAAATTTTTCTGGGCCTGTTCATAAACTTCCCGGCGCAGCCCGGAAAAATCAAAAGAATTATCGTCACTCAGGCTTCCGCCCCGGCTCACAAACATTTTCAGCTCACTGCTTTCAAGCGGGCTGAGAGCTCCCCAGAATCCATCTGCAATCTGACGGGCAGCGGAAACAGCATCTCCACCGGCTTCAGATTGAAAAGCAATCAAATCGCGCAGACAGGCCGCAGCCTGCCTGGGGTTGAACACCAGATGCGGCGACACATAACGCCTCACCCCGCCGCAGCCATCCATACTTTCGGAAAGTCCGGGGCTCATGAAGCAAAGTCTGCCCATCGCCCACTCGGGCACCCCGGAAACAAGTTCAGGATGGAGCGCCGGCAAAAAAATCAAAGGCTTACCAGTCATTGTAGAATTAATCCGCAGGGCAAACTCACTTGGGCATTTACCCTTTTCGTTTTACAATCACCACACAAACCATTCGTTTGATTTCATCACTGTCAATCAGCTCATCGTAACGGTCCTGATGCCCATCGGGAGCGGGATCGGCCCAAGCCTGAACATGTACCATGTCTGCATCAGATTTCAGAAACTTCTTGACAGAAGCGATGCCATCGTTCTTTTCGATATAAATGGCGTCTCCCGGTTCTATAGGAGCGGAGGGATCGCAGAAAAGAACATATCCCTGACGGATGCCTTCCGGCTGCATACTGCTCCCTACGGCAATTACAGCAAAGGTATTGGGATTATAGGGATAGTCCACAGGCAAGCTCACCCTAAGCGCCATATTTCCAGGCGAAAACCAACGAGAATCACCGCAGTTGGCAAGACCGACAACCGGAACTTCCTGCCACCCTGCATTAACCCAAGGATCGTCACCTGAAACGCACACAGGAACAGGATAATTCCATCCGCCTCTTCCCGCCATGCCACCTGGTCCGGGATGCATTGGACCGTTTCCAGTGACAAGCCAATCTAAACAAATGTTTAGCTCAAAAGCAAGTCTCCCGGCAAGAACTATATCAGGGGCTCTCAGACCTTTCATGTAATTCGACAGCGACATGCATGAAACCCCAAGCTTCTCAGCCAGTTCCGCCTGAGTAAGCTCAGACTCTTTCCACGCCATTCTGATTCTTTCCCCCAGCTCTTTTTTGGCTTGGGGAGGCTCGTATGATTCTCTTTCTTGTTTCATTTTGTTTATGATACTAAAAAATAATTGATTTATTCCAAACAATCATTTATGCTCCATCAGCAGATTTTTATACCTGCATTTGAAGAATACTAGCGCTGGGCGCAATGGTCAACCACGCTTGTCAAAATTAGAGTAATTTATTCAATCTTTATTCTGATTTCGGTTGTTCTCCAAGCACTGATCGGACAAACCCGGTTTCTGTAAGCACAACGGCTTATCAATACAACTGTTAGGTCTGTCTGCTCTAAATACCAGATTAGTTTGCTTTTCTATTTGTCAACATCGGAGAATTTATGGAAAAAAGCAAAAAAGATAACAAACCGGAATCAGTTTATCCAAAAGCAGAAAAGACTGTATTTCTGCTCATAAAAAAAGATGACTGCCTGCGTATAAAACTCGCATGCCGACAGATTATCGCAAGCTGCAAAGAAATAGAAGCCTGCCTGCCGTCACCCGACTCAGAACATATTATGCGGGCAGCTTACTGAAAAAATCCTGCATTCCGCTCTTTCAATTTCATAACAATCCAGCGGAATTATTCCGCAATCCTGCCCGTAAAGTTTCACTCAAATCAACAATTACCCTTGTCATGCCGCCAAAGTTAAGTTAATGAAATTTACAGAATTTATTTCTTTGGCACAAACAAGTTTATAATCTCATGTTTCCCGTCATCACCAACACACAGCATCCCCGCTTCCGGCGTATCGCCGGCAAGTTGTTGACATGAAAGATTCTCTGACAACCATACTGGAATTTGACAGCCCGGAGCGCGCAAATGAGCTCTTCGGGCCTCAGAACCAGAACCTGGCTCTGATTTCAGGCATTTGCGGCATAACCCTGAACAGCCGGGGCAACTCGCTGAGCATTGCGGCTAAAAATCGGGAAGATTTGCAGAATGTTTCAAATCTGCTGGCCCAGCTTTACGAGATGCTGACGCAGGGGCGTCGCCTTTCTCCTGAAGATATTTCTTCCGCCTGTTCCATGTTTAAAAAATCGCCTGGCCTTGACCTTGGGCAGATTCTGCACAAGCAGCCCTCACTTGCCGGTCTGCGCCGACAGATTTCAGCTCGGACTCTTAACCAGCAAAGCTACCTCAATGCGCTTGAACACTCAGAAATGGTTTTTGCCATAGGCCCGGCAGGAACAGGAAAAACATATCTGGCCGTGGCGGCAGCTGTAGCCGCGCTTAATGCCAGGAAGGTAAAGCGCATAGTGCTCACCCGCCCCGCTGTGGAGGCGGGAGAAAAACTTGGCTATCTGCCCGGCGACCTTGCCGAAAAAGTTAACCCGTATCTGCGCCCGCTTTACGAT
>JAFQMU010000272.1 GCA_017421085.1 Desulfovibrionaceae bacterium
CGTAAATCAAAAATCAGGCAGGCAGCAAAAAATGCCAGGCCCAGGGCGGACAGAGCAGCGGGCAGAATCAGCTTATGACGCAAGGAAACTGGCATAATCAAACCTTTCTTCCTTAGGTTCCGGCGCCGATGAAGGCTTCTTTTCTGTCTGGAGTTCCCCAACAGCCTGACTGTTCCTGAGGGAATCAGTTACTTCCGGCGCGGGAATCTTTGCCCGCTCGGAGAATACAGGATCCAGAAAATACAGAATCTGCCGCCCGTAAATCGGCGACTGCCCGGCCACAAAAATCAGCATATCCCCCGGCGCAATGACCTTGCCGTCAGCATCCTTGACCGCCCCAGGCAGGCGCATACATTCATCCGGCGTGAGCAGAGGCCGGGCCGTTTCCGTCATGTTCATGGAAGTGCTCTGCCCGCCCTTGCTCTGGCTGATGGATTTTTTCCGATCCAGCACGGTTGTCTTGCCGGTCATCTTGGAGAGCAGATCCGCTGTTTCCGGGTCGTTGGGCGCATAGGCAATGCGGACATGACAGTTGGCCATAAGCGCGTTTTCCTTACTGTAGGCCCCGTTAAGCTGCTTGATGTCCTGGACGATCAGATACATCTTGCCGCCATAACCCGCGATATAGGCTATTGCCTTTTCGATGATCGGGATTTTCCCAAGGCTGGTAAACTCGTCCAACATGAGCAGAAGCCTGTGCTTATATCCGGCCACGCTCGCCCCGTTGGCGAACTCCATTTTGGCGCAGACCTGCCGCACTATCATATCCAGCATCAGCCGGATCAGCGGGCGCACCCGGTCAATGTCTTCCGGCGACAGCACCAGATACAGGTCAACCGGGTTGTCGGAGTTCATCAGGTCGCGAATTCTAAAATCCGATTTCGCGGTGTTCAGGGTAATCACCGGGTCGCGGTACAGAGACAGATTGGTCAGCACGGTGGAAATCACCCCGCTGGCTTCATTGTCCGCCTTGTTCTGCATTTCCTTGGCAGCTGCCGCGATAAAGGTATGCGCCTCATCAGCGCCCTGACAATCAGGGTAAAGCTCCCGCAGAATCGCGGCATGGTCGGTCTCCACCATTTCTTCCCATAAATCCTTGATTGAACGGGTTTCATCCGCCAGCATGTTGGCCAGGTCGGTCAGGGTGGGGGCGCGTTTCTTAATCCCCCTGACCATGACGCAGCAGTGAAACAGCGCCCCGGCCAGCAGGGCGAAGCCCGCCTTGCTCCAGTGATCGTTCAGGCCCTTGCCTTCCGGGTCAACCAGCATGGAGGCCACGTTCTGGATTGCCGGAATCGCCCGCATGGTGGATATGGGCAGTTCTTCCAAAGGGTTAAACGCCGCCGACCTGCCGGACGCATCCGAAGGATCGAAGCGCAACACCGTGTGCCCTTCCTGTTTCCGCCAACCGGCAGTCAAGGCCCAGTTCTCACCCTTAATGTCAAGCACCAGGGACGACCCCGGCCAGGCCAGCAGCGTGGGCAGAATCAGGCCAACGCCTTTGCCGGAACGGGTGGGCGCGAAACAGAGGATATGTTCCGGGCCGTTATGCCGCAGATAATGATGAATCTGCCGCCTGCCCCGGCCCTCCACATAGCCGCCCACATAAACGCCCTTGCCGGAAAGCAGGCTCATTTCCTCTATTTCTTCTTTGCCCGCCCAGGCGGCCGAGCCGTGCAGATCCTTGTTTCCCTTCATCCGGCGGAAAACGCAGATATACAGAAACATGATGCACAACTGCGGTAGTATGAAAATCAGTTGCCCCTGAGCGATGATTTCATTCACCGGCTGACTGGCGGGAAGCTCCCAGAAAAATACCGACCAGGGCCAGTACCAGTACCCCCCGAACGCCGCCAGCGGCTCTCCCAGCGCCGGGTGATAGCCGTAAAGCACGGCAATCTGCCGGGTAGCCCAGCCCATAGCTACAAGCCCCAACATGACTACAAATACCGGGTAGAGCCAGATCAGCTCCGGTTGCCAACCCTTCTTCCTCGCGGCCAGACCGTATTCCTTCTGTTTGGGCATGGGTTATCTCCTTTGATACGGTTCTCTGAAAACCAGATCCTGCGTGACCATCACGTTGAACTCATAGCCGGGGCGGATTTCAAGGGTTGGTTTGATATTCAGGTTTTTCTGGAGAATCTGGGTGGTGGCCTGACCGAAGGTGGAAGCCAGGGCGGAAATCATCTCCCCGTGCATGGTGGTTTCATCGCCCCCGCCGCTGCCCAGGCTGTCCATGGTGTAGGCTGTGCCGCCCAGAATCACGCTGAGCATTCCGGCGGAACCGAATATTTTGGCGTAATGGTGGTTCACCTGGTCGTTAAACCCGGAGTAGCCGCTCATGTCCGCCCCCGGCATCGCGCCCAGGGTAAGACTGGAGCCGTCCGGGAAAAGCAGCCGGTTCCAGGCAATCAACACCCGTTCCTGCCCGTAAATCACCCTGGAGTCATAAACC
>JAFQMU010000273.1 GCA_017421085.1 Desulfovibrionaceae bacterium
AGCTGGAAGCGGCGTTGAATTGTCTTACCGAGATCAATAACCCCGACCGTGGGGCATGGCTTGCTCCGCTCATGCTGAAAAACCATCTGCTTGCCCTGCTGGGAGAAGGCGCAGCCTCGCGGGAAGCGGGCCTGGCTGTTCTCAGAGCCCGCCCATGGCAAATCAGTCTGGGCCTGAAACTGTATGATCAGCTGTTTAACCAGGACACCGGGAAACTCCCCCCCGGCAAAACAACCCTGCTCCTTTACACCTGGAATAAGGCTGACGACCTTGAACGCACCTTTTCAGCCCTCGCCCCCGGCGCAGGTTTGCTGCACAAAATTGTTGCGCTTAATAACGGCAGCTCCGACCACACAGCGGCCGTGCTGGCAAGCTGGTCGGAAAAACTGGCAAACCGCCTTGAAGTGATTTCCCTGCCGGTAAATACAGGCGCACCGGCCGCGCGCAACTGGCTGCGCTCTTCTGAGGCCGTTTCCGCAAGTGATTTTGCTGTTTTTCTTGATGATGACGCCCTGCTTTGCGGAGCTGAGACCGGGCGCTGGCTGAAAGCCTTTGGTCAGGCGATTTCGGCCTATCCTGAGGCAGCCGCGTATGGCCTGAAAATCACAGACTATGCTTCGCCCCACTGCTGCCAGTCAGCCGACCTGCACGTTCTTTGCAGAGAAAACGGACAGGCCCTGCTTCCCGCCGCCAAAACAGCGGAAATGATTATCTCAGGAGAGCAGCTTTCCGATTACCCGCCCGGGCATTCGCATTCTCTGAACAGAGCGCATGAACGCAGTTTCGAGCTGGTTAATCCGGCTTTGGGAGCAGCGGACCTGGGACTTTTTGACTATATTCGCCCCTGCGCATCGGTTACCGGCTGCTGCCATCTCTTCCGCACAGAAAAGCTGCTCACCCATGGGGGCTTCAATCTGAATTTTTCGCCTTCGCAGTGCGATGATGCTGAGCGTGATTTGCGTTTGGCTGCTGAGGGACATTTCGCCTGTTACAGCGGCCTTGGCAACGCCTGGCATTTGCAACGCACCGGCAGGGGCAGAAAGATGAGCCCTGCGGCTTATGGAAGCAGCATAGCCAATCACTACAAACTCTCCGCCCACTTTGACCAGGGCCGGGTATTGCAGATAATGCGCCATCAATTCAAAATTCTTGAGCAGGATATCCTGAGGAAATTTGAGGCATTGGAACAGGCGTGAAACAGGTAGCTTTATTTACTGACGGCTCCTGCCTGGGCAACCCCGGGCCGGGAGGATGGGCAGCCATTCTGCGCTTCAGGCAAATTGAAAAAGAGCTTGCCGGAGGCTTCAGCGCCACTACTAATAATCGAATGGAACTGTTTGCCGCTTTGCAGGGACTGCAGGCGCTGAAAGAACCCTGTGATGTTGAACTGTATACCGATTCCAGATACCTGGCCAATGCCATTGAAAACAAATGGCTGGAGGGGTGGAGGAAAAACAACTGGAAAACCGCTGCCAAAAAACCGGTTAAAAACCAGGATTTGTGGGAACAGCTGATTCCCCTTCTCCAGCGGCATCAGGTCACTTTCCGCTGGGTCAAAGGCCATGCCGGCCATCCGGAAAATGAACGCTGCGACTGTCTGGCCAGGCAGTGGGCAGCCAAAGCCGCTCTGCCGCCCGATCCGGGGTTTGATCCCGGCGAGCTCTGAACAGGCTGACTTTATTTTATCAATCCGCTGAAACAGTTGAGCTGCTGCATTGTTTCATTCAGCTTTTATTTCTGGGCTGTCTGCAAGTGACGGCTTAACCTAACCGCCTTCGAGCGGAATGTTCAGGGAGGCGAAAATGTTTTTCAGATTGCCAAGACGAAGATCTCAGCAACCCCGCAGCGCATGGCGCTCTTTTTTACTTATCCTGGTTTTTTGCGGTACGGCCTGGGCCTTTTGGCAAAATTCGCAAAATCAGCTTGACCGCCTGACTGTAAACCAAAATATATGGGATGACCCTCCCTGTCTGAGCGAGAGAGAAAGAAAAGCCCTTCAGGAAATGACCGAGCAGTTCAAAGCCCGTTACGGAATCGATGTGCGTATGGAAATTCTGAATATCCCCCTGCATGCGCCGGTGGGAAACGCTGCTCAGATTTATATCGGCATCAATCCCAAAACCAGTGATTTTCTGCTGAAATACCCCGCGTGGCTGCGCCTCGAGCCGGACTTTTCCGCTCAGGTAAACGCAGCTCACATCCAACCCCGCCTTGCAGAGCAGCAATACGCCTATGCGCTGGCCGATGCCCTGCGCGCCATCTGGGAAGAGCTGAAAACTCAGGAAAAAGAGCAGGATGCAGCCGGAAACCCGACTGAATCTTCAAACTGAAAAATACCCAAAGCCCCAACCGGCAGGCTTGCTTTGAATTCAATCGCAGCAGCCTCTGCGGCTTAATGGCTTACGGCAGGCAGCCTCGACAGACACAACCGTAAAATACGGAATAAGATTCAGACAAAGCTGGACCGCTTCACTTTGAGCATTGCATGGCTGAAGGTAAGCAGGCTAAATCAATGCCGTGGCAGGATTTCCGGTTATTCATCCTTACCGGGCAGCGCCACCTTGCCGGTCATGATATTGAAAATTTCCCGATAACGCCGTGAAACTTCCGCCATGACTTCCTGAGGAATTTCGGGCAGAGGATGGGAACTTTCCCAACCCTGTTCCGCAAGCCAGCTTTCCACGGGTTGCCGTTCAAAATTCATATGCGTCTGCCCCGGTTTATACTCTGCGGCAGACCAGTAAGTTGCCGTGTCTGGGGTAAGCACATCGTTAATGAGATAGGGCGTGCCCTGGTGCACGGCAAATTCAAAGGTGGCATCGGCAATAATCAGCCCGCGCTTGGCTGCATAATTGCGCGCCACTCCATAAATGGCGAGGCAGGCATCTACAATATCTTTGTACAGGCCCGGCCCATACA
>JAFQMU010000274.1 GCA_017421085.1 Desulfovibrionaceae bacterium
AGCTTTGTCATGTCATCCAGCTTCACCAACCAGGTGCTGGCCCAGCTTGATCTGGTAGAAAAGAAGGGGCAGAAGCCGCATGTGTATACCCTGCCCAAGCATCTTGACGAAGAGGTGGCCCGGCTGCACCTCACCCGCCTGAATGCGAAGCTGACAAAGCTGACCCAGGAACAGGCCGATTATATCGGAGTATCTGTAAACGGGCCGTTCAAACCGGATCATTACCGCTATTAGCAGCTTAAAACAGCCATAACTGTGCATTTGAAACAAAAAAGCCGGTTTTTGAAAAACCGGCTTTTTGTTTTCAAGAGCTCTGCAATTTACTCGATTTTTTTACCGATACGATCCCAGCGCACATCGCTGATGCTGCCCCACGACCAGTAAAGCCGCCAGGCCTTGCCTATAATGGCGTTGCGCTTGACCGTGCCCCAGGCGCGCGAATCGGCGGAGTCGTCACGGTTGTCGCCCATCATGAAATATTCGCCTTCCGGCACGGTAATCGGCCCGAAATTATCCTGAGGCAGCTGCATATCAGGGTAAATGTGAATGGCATAGGGCTCATCAACCCGGCTGCCGTTTACATAAAGCTGCTTGTTGTGAACCGCTATCGTATCGCCGGGCAAACCTACAATCCGCTTGATATAGTCGATACTGGGATTTCTGGGGAACTCAAACACCACCACATCTCCCCGCTGCGGGGCTTCCAGCTCTACCAGATAATCATTGGTAAAAGGAATTTTTATTCCATAAATAAATTTATTGACCATTACGCAGTCCCCTTTAATCAGGGTGTTGAGCATTGATTCCGAGGGGATGCTGAACGGCTGCACGACAAAGGTCCTCACAACTATAGCTATGACCAGAGCCACAATTATGGCTTCAATGTATTCGATAACTTTTTTGTTGATCATTAGTCACACCTCACTCCCACAGCTATCGGATATTGATTCAGAAGCAAGATCGCGCCTGTTTTAAAAAGGCAGTTCCGCCACCCGGCGGAAAATTGTTTATCCCGAATATAATCAAAAGCTTACAGACACTGCGCCCAGCCGGGCTGAGCGGCTTGCCTAATCGTCATCTCCCACTTTGAGGGCCGCCAGAAACGCCTCCTGCGGCAGCTCCACATTGCCCATGCGCTTCATCCGTTTTTTACCTTCCTTCTGCTTTTCAAGCAGCTTCCGTTTACGGGTGATATCGCCGCCGTAGCATTTGGCGGTAACATCCTTGCGCAGCGGCGCGTTGCGCTCGCGGGCGATAACCTTGTTGCCGATGGCCGCCTGAATAATCACTTCAAACAACTGGCGCGGAATGGTGCGCTTAAGACGCAGAGCCAGAGAACGCCCCCGCTCATAGGCGCTTTCCCGGTGGGTGATGATGGCCAGAGCGTCCACAGGATCGCCGTTAATCAGGATGTCCATCCGCACCAGATCGGCGGGGCGGTAGTCCACAACTTCATAATCCATGGAAGCGTAGCCCTTGCTGCCTGACTTCAGTTTGTCAAAGAAATCAAAGACTATTTCTGCAAAGGGCAGCTCATAGGTCACTACCACCCGGTTGGCGGTGAGGTAGTTCATATCTTTCTGAATACCGCGTTTTTCTTCGCACAGGCGCAGCACCGCCCCGAGGAATTCATCCGGCACATGAATTTCCATGCGGACAAAGGGCTCGTAAAGTGCGGCAATATAGTTGGGCTCAGGCATTTTGGAAGGGTTGTCAATTTCCACTACCTTGCCGTCCACGGTTTCAACCTTATAAATAACCGATGGGGCAGTGGCTATGAGGTCTACCTGAAACTCCCTCTCCAGGCGCTCCTGCACAATTTCCATATGCAGAAGCCCGAGAAAACCGCAGCGGAAACCAAAACCGAGCGCCTGCGAGGTTTCCGCCTCAAAAGTAAAGCCGGCGTCATTCAGATTCAGTTTTTCCAATGCAAACTTGAGCTGTTCGTAGTCATTGGAGTCGGAAGGGTAAAGCCCGCAGAAAACCATGGGCTTTACTTCCTTGAAACCGGGAACAGCCTCGGTGGTGGGACGTTCGGCATGGGTAATGGTGTCGCCCACCCTTGCATCGGCGAGCTCTTTGATGCCTGCGCACAAAAAGCCCACTTCACCGGCGGAAAGGCTTTTCACCTCTTCGGCCTCAGGCGAAAACACTCCGAGCGACAGGGCTTCATATTGGGCATCATTGGAGAAGAATTTGATGATGTCGCCTTTTTTGATGGTGCCGTCCATCACTCTGAACAGAGTGACCACCCCCTGGTAGGGGTCGTACCATGAGTCAAAAATGAGCGCTTTGAGCGGCGCGTCCGGGTCGCCGTGAGGGGCGGGCAGGCGCTCAACAATGGCTTCGAGCACTTCTTCAACCCCCAGGCCGGTTTTGGCGGAAATGGCAATGGCCCCGGCGCAGTCGAGCCCGATTCCATCTTCAATTTCGTGGGACACCCGCTCAACGTCAGCGCTGGCAAGGTCGACTTTATTTAAAACAGGGATTATTTCATGTCCTTCGTCAAGGGCCAGGTACACATTGGCGAGGGTCTGCGCCTCAACCCCCTGAGTGGCATCGACCACCAGCAGAGAACCTTCGCAGGCTGCCAGCGAGCGGGAAACCTCATAGTTGAAGTCCACATGCCCGGGGGTGTCGATAAGATTCAGAATATACTTCCCCCCATTCTGGGCAGTGTAGGGAATGCGCACAGTCTGAGCCTTGATGGTGATGCCGCGCTCACGCTCGATATCCATGCGGTCGAGATACTGATCGCGGGCCTCCCGGGCGGAAACCAGACCGGTCTTCTCCAGAATGCGGTCGGCCAGAGTAGATTTACCGTGGTCAATATGGGCAATGATGCTGAAGTTTCGGATATGTTCCAGTGTTGCCATTATTTGCATTTAAAAGCCGGATGCAGAGTAGCTGCAAGCCGGGCGGGTTAAGGTTGACCGCGTCACGCGAAAACATTTGCCGCGCGGCGGAAAAGCTGCCCCTGTCTTCGCACCGCCAGACCATATCTCCGTAATGTCTGACGAGCCGGGCCAAGCATGTGAAACCTGCATAAACAGGCTTGTTTACCTTATCCCGCTCAATTTGTAAACAGCATCTGAAATTGTGTGCCTAAGCTGAAATTTTCATTTCATATTTAAAACGCATCGGCTGTCGGGGGCGGGCGGACGGCGCGATTCATTCCAATATTTCTTCTGCAAATGCCTTAGCCGCGATACAGCTTTCGCAGCATGGCGATTTCCGCTTTATAGCCAGGCAGTTCATGATGCGTTTCCAGATTGAACGGAAGCTCGCTGAGACTGGGATGATTGATTATTTCCACCATGCAGTCCAGCCCCATTTCTCCCTCGCCGATGTTGGCGTGACGGTCTTTTCCGCTGCCCAGGGGGTGCACGCTGTCGTTGAGGTGAACCGCCTTCAGCCTGTCCAGCCCGATAATTGCGTCAAAGCCTTCCAGCACCATATCCAGCCTGCCGGGCAGATCATACCCGGCTGCAAACACATGGCAGGTATCAAGGCATACGCCCAGCAAATTCGTCAGCTCAACCCTGTCGATAATCTCACGCAGCTCCTCAAAGCGTCCCCCCATCTCCGTGCCATGTCCGGACATGGTTTCCAGAAGCACCATGGTTTTCTGCTCCGGGTGCAGAACCCGGTTCAGCATATCTGCAATCTGCTCCGCCGCCGCCTCCGCCCCCTGGCCCCCGTGCGAACCGGGATGAAAATTGTAGTAGTTGCCCGGAAGATACTCCAGCCGCGCCAAATCTTCCGCAATTACCCGGGCGGCCAGTTCGCGCACCCCGGCATCTCTGGAGCAGGCGTTTAAAATATAGGGTGCGTGAATCACCAGCGGGCCAAATTCATTTTCTTCAAGCAAACAATGCAGTCTGCCCATATCTTCAATGGCGGCGGCATCCAGCGGACGGGCCCTTGTGCCTCTGGGATTGCGGGAAAAAAACTGAAAGGTGTTCGCC
>JAFQMU010000275.1 GCA_017421085.1 Desulfovibrionaceae bacterium
GTGCTTTTAAGTCAGGGAGAGGTGCGGATTGTTTCCCGTAAGGTTTTGCTTTCAAATTCAGATGTTTTCGATGAATCGCGCTACTTTGAGCCGGGCATGGCTTCCGGCCTCTTTGACCTGAACGGCTGGCGCATTGCCGTTGTTATGGCCGAAGACACTTCCAACGACCCCTCTCTGGTCAATCGCGCTCCCACCAATGACGGAGATCCGGTGACTGAATGCCTGAATGTTGGGGCTGATGCCCTGATTTGCCTTGGGGCCATGCCGTTTGCTGCGCATCATATTGTTAGACAGGAAAATATTCTTGCCTCCATAGCTGCGCGTTACCGCATCCCCACTGTGTTTGTAAATCACAGCGGAGCAGTGGACGGCAATGTCTTTGCGGGGATGTCATCGGTGTTTGATTATACCGGAAATATGACCGCAATAGGGGCGTTTTTTGAAGAAGAAACTGTGCTCGTAGACATTGCCGTGCAAAATCATCCGATTAAGGTGCCTGAAAGCGACCGGCTTTCTCTTCTCTGGAAGGCTTTGGTTACAGGGGTTCGGCATTTTGTGCGCGATAACGGATTCGAGCGGGTTGTGCTGGGCCTTTCAGGCGGGCTCGATTCGGCTTTGGTGGCGGCAGTGGCAAGGGATGCTCTTGGAGCGGGAAATGTTGCCGGCGTATTCATGCCTTCTGTTTATACCAGTGAGGAAAGCCGTCAGGATGCTTTTGAACTTGCCGAAAACCTTGGAATAAAGCTCGTTGTTTCTCCAATTGATGAAATCATGGCTGCATATGAGCTGGCCCTGCCCGACGAGCTGGAACCTCAGGGCGTGCCCAGAGAAAATATTCAGGCCCGCATTCGCGCCAATATTCTCATGGCCATGGCAAACAAACATCATGCTCTGCTGCTCAACACCAGCAATAAGTCGGAGCTGGCCGTGGGCTACGGCACCATTTACGGCGATATGGCAGGGGCTCTGTCCGTGCTGGGCGATCTGTATAAAACCAGGGTGTTTGATTTGGCAGACTGGTACAACAGCAGACAGCGCAATGCGCAGATTCCTTCTCGTATCTTACGGAAAGAACCAAGCGCTGAGTTGAGAGAAAATCAGAAGGACACCGACAGCCTGCCGCCGTATGAGATACTGGATCAGATTCTTGAAAATTATATTGAAAAGAATATTCCTGAGGCGCAAATCACCGTGCCGGGCGCTGATGCAGAGCTGGTAGCCTCTGTTATCGAGATGATCAGGGCGGCCGAGTTTAAGCGCGCCCAGGCTGCCCCGGTAATCAGGCTGACAGTTCGCGGCTTTGGGTCGGGGTGGCGTATGCCCATTTCCCGTCAGGTAGGGTGAATACGGTTTGTAAAATGATTTTTGGCCGGCGCCCCGGGCCTGGCTTAAGCTGATATATTCCCGGAACAATTAATTCATAATTGTTCCGGGAATATTTGTTTGCGGCTCAACCCTCTTTTTTTTGCCTGTGCCAGATTTGCCAGGAATTGAAAATATTTTGCCAGAGCACATAAGCGGCCGGGGCTACGGAGGCCAGCGGGTTTAAGAAGGTAAGGGACATCCAGATGGCCAGAACGGTGTTTTTTTGGCCAAGCGACTGCCCGCAGGCAATGGGTTCATGAAAAAGCCTGCCCAGAAGTTTTCCGGCAGCGAATGTGGCTGCACAAATAAGCAGCGAGGCCGCTGCCAGCGATATTTCCAGTCTGTAATCCGGGTTTTCCTGATTGACAATGAAATAGACGGTGCTTCCGGTGACCACGGCCAGCGAACATGACCATAAATAAAGGGCAAAGATTGATTTACTGATTACCCAGGCGTGAACTTTGGGGAGTATGGCCCTGACCAGCCAAGCGCAGAAGAGCGGCAGCAACAGAACAGGAAAAAGTTTTGCTCCAATTAATACGGCTGACTCTGCGAAGGCAATTTCTCCTGCGGCGTTAACCGCTCCTGTGGGGGCGATGGAAGAAAAAAAGATGGGTGCGGCTGCGGCTGCGGCCAGATTGCTGATAAACAGGTATGAGGTTGAGTAGGAGAGGTCGCCCCCCAGAATGCCGGTGATTACCGGAGATGCCGTAGCGGGCGGAGTAAGCAGACAAATCATGGCTCCTTGAGCCAGAATTTTGTTTATGGGCGCAAGCAGCAGATAAGCTGCAACGCTCAGTCCGATTTGCAGGATGAGCATCAGGGCGTGCAGTTTGCGAAAGCGTAAATCCCTGGGTGAAATGCGGCAGAAGGTAATAAACAGCATAACGAAGAGCAGCGCAGGAATATAGGGGCTGAAGCGCCCAATCCAGGGGTGCAGGGCCACTCCGCAGAACATTGAGATGGGGAGTATCCAAGTATTTATGAATTTAAGCATAAACGCGGTAATTTTCAGAACAGTTCATTTCCGGCTGACTGTTCCGGCAGATGCAGAAACTGCCCTTACTGAAAGGGAAGAGAGAACGGCGTCTCTGGTTTTAAGGGGCGGGGCGGCCTTGAAGCCGCCCCTCTTTTTACAATTTGAAACTGCAGATGCAACCTCAACTCTAAACATTGAACAGGAAGTGAACTACATCGCCATCCTGCACCACATATTCCTTGCCTTCCACCCGCAGCAGACCGGCGGAACGACAGGCCGCTTCTGAGCCGCATCTTATAAAGTCGTCATAGGCGATTACTTCAGCCCGAATGAAACCGCGTTCAAAGTCGGTGTGAATAACTCCTGCCGCCTGAGGGGCTTTCCAGCCGTTTTCTATGGTCCAGGCCCGAACTTCTTTTTCTCCGACAGTAAAATAGCTGAGCAGGCCGAGGGTGCGGTAGCCTGTGTGGATGATTTGGGAGAGGCCGTCTTCTTCCGCACCGTAGGAAGCCAGCATCTCAAGCTGTTCTTCTTCTGAAAGTCCCTGCAAATCTTCTTCAAGCCGGGCGCAGATTACTACCACTTCCGCATTTTTTGAAGCGGCATATTTTCTGACATTTTCAAGGTGCCGGTTGGAAGAGGCGAGCCCCGCTTCATCGACATTCGCACAATAAATAATTTTTTTATCGGTGAGCAGCCCGAGCTCTTTTCGGGTCTGAGCCATGAGTTCATCCTCCGGCCAGGCAAAAGATGCTGCATCTCCCCCTGTATCAAGGTGCCCCATCAGTTTTTCCAGGTCGGCGGTGAGAGCGGCCATCTCCTTGCTGCCCTTGGCCATGCGTGCGGTTCGTTCAATGCGGCGCTCAAGGGTTTGAATATCGGCAAGCAGCAATTCAGTTTCAATGGTTTCAATGTCGCGCAGAGGGTCTATCGCTCCGTCAACGTGAGTGATGTTTTCATCTTCAAAGCAGCGCACAACTTCAACAATGGCGGCGCATTCGCGAATATTGGCCAGAAACTGGTTGCCGAGGCCCTCGCCCTTGCTGGCGCCTCGCACCAGACCGGCAATGTCGATAAAGTCGACAGTGGCCTGAATAACCCGCTGTGGTCTGGCAATTTTTTCAAGAGGAATCAGGCGGGCATCGGGAACCGGAACTGTAGCCTTGTTCGGCTCGATTGTACAGAAAGGAAAGTTTGCCGCCTGAGCGTTCTGCGCTTTGGTCAGGGCGTTGAACAAGGTTGACTTGCCCACATTGGGCAGACCTACAATGCCAATGGAAAGTGCCATGATTTAACTACTCCTTGAAACTTGCTCTTTAGGCCGGACCGGCGGTCGTTATGCTGAGCGCGGGCAGGTCGTCTGTAATGTGCTGCGTTCAAACTGTCTGCTTTATTATTCCTGCGGCTGTTCGGTTTTCGCTGCCCGGATTTGTTCACCTGATGTTTTCGCTGCTCCGCGCCGTTCCCAACGCGGGACATCGTCTTGCAGTTGATTACAGCCCGGACTATGGGTCTACCCTGATGATGTATGCCTCATCCCAGTTTAGATACTTGTTTGCCAGTTCCTGAATTTCCCCGGGCGTCGCCGCCTTTGCCTGTTCAATGTTGTTCAGGGCATAATCAAGCGGGTAGTTCAGAATGCTCAGGCTGGCTGCCTCCATAGCCCTGCTGCCCAGGCTCTGATGGTTGCGGTAATATTCGCCTTCCATCTGATTTGCCGCACCCTGTAAATCTTCCGGGTTCAGAGGCTGCGCTTGAAGTTGATGAATTATTTTTTTGAATCCGTCAAGGGCTGTTTCAGTCTTATCGGGGTCAGTGCCGATATAAAATGCCAGCAGCCCGGTTTCTTCCGACTGCCACTTGATTGAAGTAACAGTATAGCCCAGCCCCTGTTTATCGCGCAGCTCCGTGAACAGCATGCCGCCCATGCCGGAGAGATAGGTGTTGAGCAAATCCAGCTTCGGGTTGTCCGGGTCTTTTGAACCTGTGGTTTTAAACACCAGCATAATATGAGACTGGTTGCGCCCCGGCATATGCAAATTCAACTCTTTGTCGGCGTTCCATTTCGGGGCGGTCATGACAGGGGTTTTTGCCGTGGGGGCGGGGAGGCTTTCGGCAAACTCAATAACTTCTTCCCGGTTGAAATCGCCGCAGACAGCCAGCACCCAGGGCTGCTGCATCTGTTTGCCCCAGTATGCTTTTACCTGTTCAGGGGTATAGGCTGCCACGCTTTCCGGGGTGCCCATGCGGAAATAGCCCTGCACCTGGTCAGGAAAGAGAAACGGCATAAGACGACGGAAGGCCAGGCCCAGAGGCTGGTCTTCTCTGGTTCTGATTGCTGCGATTTGATTGTTCTTTTCCCGTTCAACTTCTTCAGGCGAGAAGGCGGGGTTGTCAAGGGTTGATCTGACAAGATTGAACATATCGTTTTTAAACCTGACCGGGAAGCTGCTGCCGAGATTAAAGGTCTTTTTCCCGGCCGAAGCGGAAAGAGAGGCGGCTCGTTCTGCCAGATAAACTTCCAACTCCGGGGCATTCATTTCCTTTGTTCCCCTGGTGAGGGCCGAGGCAGCCAAATCATTGAGCCCCTGCTCATCAGCCTGCAGAAGCAGGTCGCCCCCTGTGAACGCAAGATTCAGCGATATATACGGCAGGGTAGGGTCTGGCAGCATAATCAGGGTTCGGCCTGGGCCTATTTCTACTGTTTCCGCTGCTCCCGCCTCAAGGGGGGTGTTCTGCTGTTCAGCCTGTTCTTTGACCGGCCAGTTTTTTTGCAAGTCGCCCTCAAAATCAGGGAAGTAAAATTCTTCCGGCGAAAGGGCGGCGATGCTAAGCGCTTCCGGCCTGAACCAGGTTTTGATGGCCTTGTCCACATCTTGCAGCGTTACCGCCCGCAGAGCCGTCAGATAATCGCGCTCAGCCATCAGCGAGCCGCCCTGCATGAAGAAATAACCTGCCTTGGAGGCAATTCCGGCAATGGTTTCCTTGCTGCGGAACAGGCTGTCTTCTATGTTCAACTTAATTCTGGCCAGTTCCTCTTCGTTGAAGTCCGCTGCGCTCACAGTGGGCAGATCTTTTGAGAACTCCTGCCAGAAGGCATTGAATTTGTCGGCATCAACCAGAGCGGAGCAGTAAATCAGGCCAATGCCCTCAAAGTTGTAGTAATATACGGAAATATTATCAACCAGCTGCTTTTCATATTTATAGGTGCGATAAAAAAGTGAAGTGGGGTCGCCGCCAAGCAGGCCGGCCAGAATTTCCAGAGTGGGGTCTTCGTCAGACTGGTAGCCCGGCACAGGGAAAGCAATGTTGAAATAAACCTTGTTGAGAGGGCGTTTTTCCACAAATACGGAAGGGCCCTTATGCAATCCGGCATCTGCACTGACAGCTGAGTGCCCCGGAGCCTTGAGTCTGGCCGGGTCGATGGGCGCCCGGAAGGGGATGACTTCGGAATTGTGCAGATTGCCGAACAGTTTTTCCGCTTCAGTCAGCACAGCTTCGGTCTTAACATCGCCGCATACGACCAGCAGCATCGACTGGGGCTGATACCATGTATTGACATAGTTTTTAATATCTTCTCTGGTGAATGATGAAACAGTTTCACGGTATCCGATAATCGGGCGGGCATATGGGCTGCCCTTCAGGGCGCTTTGGGTAATTTTTTGGAACAGGTAATTGGCTGGGTTGTCCTCGTTGCGCTCCAGCTCAGAAATAACCACCTGTTTTTCGCTTTCGAGCTCAGCCGGGTCTATGGTTGCATTGAAAACCATGTCGTGCACGATGTCCAGCCCCCGGGACCAGTGGTTTGAGGGAAGATCTACAATATAAACCGTGTAATCATAGCTGGTGGCGGCGTTGAGGTAGCCGCCGAGGTTTTCCACTTCCTTTGAAATCTGCCCTTTTGGGCGGGAGGGTGTTCCCTTGAACACCATATGTTCAAGCAGGTGACTGATGCCTGCCTGGGCGTCTGTTTCATATGCAGAACCTGCGTGGGCGTAAAGGCGGATTGACACCAGCGGGAAGCGCTTGTCAGGAATTACCAGAACCGGCAGGGCGTTGGGCAGATGGTAAAGTTCACCAGGCATTTTATGCAGAACTGACCTGTCTGCAGTTTCTCCGGCAGGCAGAGGGGAAGCGTCAGCGTAAGGTGAGGGGGACGGATGCTCCAGTCCTTCTGCCTTTTGAGCTGATGCGTTTTGGGGCGACAAAAAAATTAAAGACATGATTAGCGCTCCTGTAATACGATAAATATATCTTAACATGGGCTGTCCTTGAAGTTTGAATTTTGAGTCTGTTGAATTCATAATAATGGCGGTTTTCAGGCTGCCGGTAAAAGCATGACAGCAAACCGGCTGCATCCGGCATGGGAGCCGGGCGTGTTTTAAGCCTGCATGCCGTCTTTCCTGCATCTGCAGGCAAATTGCGCATTCTGTTATTCATGTTTGAGGTGCAGTTTCAGGCAACCTGGCTCAGCTGATGTTTGCAGAATTCACCTTTGATCCCGGCAGGGGGATGCAGGTTTACCCTGCACAGTCGCAAATCAGTCCTGCTCTGCAAAACCCAGTTTCTGCGAAATTTTTATCAGGTGCAAGTCCAGAATGTCTGTTTCGGGAATTGCGGCCAGACACAGGGTCAGGGGCGACACGTATTTTTCCCGCCAATCAAAAATTATTTCTATTTTCTGTTCGTCAATACTTATGGTGCGGAAAAATTTACGCAGGTCATCCGTTCTGGGGCCTTTTTTGGTTTCTCTGGTCCATATGCGCGATTTCTCCTGTGCAAAACTGCGCCAGCAGGCAGCGAATTTTTCCCAGTTTAGAGAACTCTGGGGAGTAAGGGAAAGCAGGTAGCTTTCACTGACTGCCTGCGGCAGGCAGCGTTGCACGGGAAGTTCTTCAATGTATAAAATTTCCAGTCCCCTGGGCAAGCTTTTTGCCAGATTTTTACGCAGACTGTTTACATCCCGCCGTTCGCTCAGGGTGATGGCGAACCATTCGCAGCGGCTTTCAACCCCCACTGGCAGGGCGCGACCGAAAGTGAGCAGAGGAAGGGGATGAAAGCCCTGTGAAAAAGAAAGCGGCAGGGAGGCGCGGCGCAGGGCGCGCTCCATGACCGGTTGCAGCTCAAGTTGACTGAGATAGACGGCTGCACCGCTTTTGCTGTACCAGATTCGATAAATTGCTTCTTTGTGGGTGAGTTCGGCGGCAATGGCGGGAGGTTTGTTTTTTCCTGTTTCAGATGCTGCGGCTGAAGCTGCGCCGGGCTGAGGGGCATTGTCCGCAGCAGAGGCCTGCTCCTGCTCAGCATATTCCAGCTGATCGCGCTCAGCAAAATTCAGAATGTTCTGGATGGGAAGCGCTGAACCATGCTGGTTGTCTGCGCTGTTTTGAGCGGAAGCAGGCTCTGGGTATACTGCGGCATTTAAGATACTGGATGAAGCCCCCGGTCGGTCGCACACGCCGCAGGCCTGACAGGCGGCGTAGCGGCAGTCAGGGCTTATCTGCCCGGCAAAGGCTCTGGCGCGTTCGCGCAGCAGAAATTCCCGGCTTACCCCGTTTTCAATATGCTCCCAGGGCAGGGGGGCCTTGAGGTCGCGAGGGCCGGTGTATATTTCCGGGTCAAGGCCATGTTCGGCCAGGGCGGCGAGCCAGGGGTCTATGGAAAATTCATCAATCCATGCCGTGAATATGTCTCCATTGCGGTAGGCGCTTTCAACCACATTGCTCAGGCGGCGGTCGCCCCGTGACATGATGCCTTCCAGAAAGCTCATTTTTGGTTCATGCCAGCGCATTTTCAGATTCTTTTCAGCTTTAAAGCGCTCTAGCAGATAGGAAATTCGGCGTTCGATTTCTGAAAGGGAAATCTGGGCTTCCCACTGAAACGGGGTATGGGGCTTGGGCACAAAGGTTGAAAACGCACCTGTCACCTGTAAGCGCCGCACTCCCTTGCCTGCCGCATCCCGCACCTTGCGGCACAGTTCAACAGCGGCGTCGAGGTCAGCATCGGTTTCTGTGGGCAGACCAATCATGAAATAAAGCTTGATTTGCTGCCAGCCGTGCTCAAAGAGTTTGCGGGCATGGGTAAGTATAGCCTCTTCGGTAACACCCTTGTTGATTACATCGCGCAGACGCTGGCTGCCTGCCTCAGGGGCCAGGGTTGCCCCCGTCCGTCTGATTCCGGCCATGCGGTTCATGATTTCGCTGTCAATGGAGCCTACACGCAAAGATGGAAGAGAAACGGAAACCTGCTCCTGCGCGCAGCGGTCGCTCGTTTGCAAAAACAGGGTCTTTAAAGCGGAAAAGTCGCCTGTGGAAAGGGAAAGAAAGGAAATATCATCATACCCGGTAGCGTTCAGACATTCCCTGGTGAGTTTAACCAGGTTGTCTACCCGGCGTTCACGGGCCGGGCGGTAGATCATCCCGGCCTGACAGAAACGGCAGCCGCGGGTGCAGCCGCGGGCAATTTCCAGGGCCAGCCGGTTGTGCACTGCTCCAAAAGGCACTGCCTGTGTTTCGGGATAAAGGGCATCGTTCAGGTCGCGCACAATCTGACGGGTCGGGCGTGGCACTGCCCGGGCGGGGGCATCAGGCCCCTGAAGCTGCGGCACATATACGCCGTTTATTTTTACCGCTTCTTCGAGCAGACGTGGGCGTGTCCAGCCGGATGTTTTGGCCTGCTCCACAAGCTGGAGCAGTTTTGGGGCGCATTCTTCCGCCTCGCCGAGAATCATCATATCCATAAACGGGGCCAGAGGTTCGCAGGCCATTGTGCAGCCGCCCCCGGCCAGAATAATCGGGTGGCTCTCATCGCGCTGGACGCTGCGAAATGGAATGCCTGCCAGGTCCAGCATCATCAGAATATTGGTGTAGCAGAGCTCGTGGGTCACGCTGAAGCCGATCAGGTCAAAATCTGCCAGGGGCGTGTCGCTTTCCAGGCTGGCCAGAGGCACGCCGTGGCGGCGCAGCAATCCGGCCGCTTCACGGCAGGGGGTGAACGCGCGTTCGGCATACCAGGCGGGCCGGCTGTTTATAATGGCGTACAGGATTTTCTGACCGAGATACGACATTGCCACTTCATAAAGATCGGGAAATGCCAGAGCAATATGCAGCTTTACTTTGGAGATGTCTTTGTGAACAGAGCCTTCTTCAATGCCCAGATAACGGCTGGGGCGTGGGAGTATGGGCAGCAGGTGTCGCATTTTATCCGTTAAGCCTGTTTCAGATGAAAGGGAAAGCAGACTTTTAAGTTGCCTGAAATTAAAAAGGCCCGCGGGCGGGCATTGCCTGGTCGTTGTGTTTGGGGCGCTTGCAGTTATCCCGGACGGATTTATTCCGCCCGGGACAGTTAAAACACGGTTACTTTTTCAGCAGCGAAGAAATGTCGGCAAAACTGGCCGGGTTGTCGCTTTTCAGATCCAGCCCCAGATTGCCCGTTGAAAGGGTAATGCTGGAGGTGGCTTCAAGGTAACGGTCTCTGATATCCTGGGGAAGATTCTGATAACGGAACATCACATGTCTGTAGGCAATTTCACCGTCAAACTTTTGGTCAAAAGGGTAACCGTATGGCAGCAGCAGAATCTGCACGCCCTGCTCGCTGGGGATGGTCTGTAAAATAGCCGGGTCGGTCAGGGCGTCTTTTTCAGAATCATACTTGCCCACCACCATTTCAGAGCTGGCCAGTTTTACCAGTCTTATATCATAAGGCATAGAGTTCTCCTTCAGCTTGATTTAAGAAGATATTGTCAGTGAAAAATATTAAGCATTGTTTTACGCCATGCAAGCCAGGCGGAACAACTCGCGCAGGGGCGTATGCCTCCGGCGCAGAAAACTGAAAGCTCCTTGTTTCAACCTTTTTCTTTTGCCTTATGAGCTCAAGCTGGTCAAGTGAAAATACATTGCTGGCCGGGCATAAATAATTTATGATGATTTTTTGTTATGTAAGTTTAAATGGAGGACAGACAGCAGATATGGATGGCGCCGTGAAAAAGGCCCAGGTTGATGTGGCCGAAAAGTTGAAAATAATAGCTGAATGGCTGGAGGATAAAAAGGCCAGAGAGGCGGTAATAATAGACCTGCGCGGTATGGGAGCATATGCCGACGGCATTGTGATTGTAAGCGCCGGGTCGGTGCGGCATGCCCAGGGGCTTGCGGAGCATGTGCGCATGCAGGCCAAGGCCGAAAATTATGAGTTTTTGCATTACGAAGGGTTCCAGGCCGGGCAGTGGATTCTGATAGACCTGAATGACGTGCTGGTTAATATTTTTCAGGCGCAGACCCGCGAGCTATATAATCTGGAAGGGCTCTGGTCTGACGCCCCAAGGCTGGAATTTAACTAACTTTAACAGGGAAACGAAATGGATAAACCAACTCTGCTTTTAATTCTGGACGGCTGGGGAGTTGCTGCCCCCGGTCCCGGCAATGCCGTCAGTCTGGCCGCGATGCCTTACATCAATAACCTGATTGCAAAATATTCGGGGGCTCTTCTGCATTGTTCGGGGCGTGATGTGGGGCTCCCCAGCGGGTTTATGGGCAACTCGGAAGTAGGGCATATGAACATCGGGGCAGGCAGGGTGGTTTATCAGGATATGACCCGCATTGATCTTGCCGTTGAAAATGACGATCTGCGCTCTAATGCCGCTTTAAGCGGGCTTTTGAGCAAACTTGTCGCTTCCGGGGGCAGATTGCATTTTATGGGGCTTTTATCAGATGGCGGGGTGCACAGTCACATCAATCATCTGTTTGCTCTGCTGCGTCTGGCCAGAGAGGCGCAGGTGCCGGCAGTGGTGCACGCCTTTCTTGATGGGCGCGATACTTCGCCTACTTCGGGGCTTGGCTATCTGCGCCGTCTGCTTGATTATATGCAGGAGCTGGGCTGGGGCGAACTGGGGTCGGCCTGCGGGCGCTATTATGCCATGGATCGCGATAAGCGTTGGGAAAGGGTAAAGGTTGCCTGGGATGCTCTGGTTCTGGGGCGGGGGACGCTGGTCGAGCTTAAAGACGCCTTGAACGATATTGAACAGGCCTATCAGTGCGAGGAAACCGATGAATTTATGGAGCCCCGCCTCTACCGACAGGAAAGCGGGTCCCTGTCGCTGATTGACGATGGCGATGGCATTTTCTTCTTCAACTTCCGGGCAGACCGGGCCCGCGAGCTCACCCGTGCTTTCATCAAGCCTGGGTTCTGTGAATTTGAGCGGGAAAAAACACCCAAACTGGCCGGATTTGTAAGCATGACCGCCTATGAGGATGACTTTGATATCCCGGTTGCCTTTATGCGGGAAGGCATCAAAAATGGCTTGGGAGAAGTGGTGTCAAATCTGGGCTGGGATCAGCTGCGCATCGCTGAAACTGAAAAATATGCCCATGTGACTTACTTCTTTAACGGCGGACGGGAAGAGCCTTTCCCCGGTGACGAGTGGAGGTTGATTCCTTCGCCCAAGGAAGTGCCTACCTATGACCTCAAGCCGGAAATGAGCGCCTTTGCTGTGACTGACATGCTGGTTGATGAAATCCGTTCCAAGCGTTTCAGGTTTATTGTCTGCAATCTGGCCAACCTGGATATGGTGGGGCATTCAGGTAATATTCCTGCTACAATCAAGGCATGCGAGGCGGTGGACGCCTGCGTGGCCAGAATTGTAGACGCCATGCTGGAGATGGGGGGCAGGGTGTTTCTTACTGCCGACCACGGCAACGCTGAGGAACTGCTGGACAGCGAGGGCAAGCCCATGACTGCCCACACCCTCAACCCGGTGCGTTTTATCCTCATTGAACGGGATTCCCGCTTTACTTTAAACCCGGAAGGAAGGCTGGCCGATATCGCCCCGACCATAATCGCTGCCTGGGGTCTTGCGCAGCCTGAAGAAATGAACGGGCGCAGCCTGCTTGCGGAGGTATGAACATGCGGCGCAAACCTGTTGAACCGGCGCGCCCCGAAGGGGTTGAGCTGATTTTTTTCTATGCCTGCCCGTATTGCGGGCGCAAGAACCCGCTGCTGGCCACAGGGCGGCCTTCCATGGCGGTGTGCGATTCCTGCTCCAAAAACTTTCCGGTCATGCCGGTGGATGAACGCTCAGTGCGCTTTGTAAAGTTGATGCTGGCCGGGGGCAGAGCCGCCATTGACCCTGATTTTATGTAAGTTAAAGTTTATATAATCAGTTTATTGCAACAGGCGTAGGAATTTTATCCGCGCCTGCGGTATTTGTCTATTTTGTAACAAAGATAAACAAGTCGTATCTCTTGATTCTTCTTGCGGAAAAAACTCGTGCAGGAGAGTCCATTAAAGAACCGCCCCTTGTCAGGGGCGGTTTTGATTATATTCAACGTTGCGGTAAAGGCTGAACAGATTAAATTATAATGAACGACTCAGGTCATAAAACTACAATTTCAGGTTAACTTCTGCATTATCTCCGATGCCTTTAACCCTGATATCGCCAGCGGAGCAGGCGCACAGAGTTCAGCACAATAAGAACTGCGCCTGCGTTATGGGCCAGCGCGCCGAGGGCAGGGCCCATCAGGCCCAACGCCGCAAGCAGCACCGTGACCAGATTCAGCCCCAGCGACATGGCGATATTGACCCGAATTGTCCAGTCTGTTTTTCTGGCCAGAGCAATCAAATGCGGAAGCTGGGCGATATCATCCCTCACCAGAACGGCATCTGCCGCATCAACGGCAATGTCGCTGCCCGCATCGCCCATGGCTATGCCGACATAAGCGCTTTTCAGGGCCGGCGCATCATTGATGCCGTCTCCCACCATACAGACTTTATCGCCCCTGCCTGCCTGAAGCCGGTCTTTAATAATATTTACCTTGTCTTCCGGCAGCAGCCCGGCCTGCACATCATCAATTCCGGCTGATGCGGCCATGCTGCCGGCCGCCTCCTGGTTATCGCCGGTGAGCAGAGTGGAGGATACATTGAGCGCCTTCAGCCGGGCGATCGTTTCCCGCGCTTCCGGGCGCAGGGTGTCGGCAAGGGCGATAAACCCGGTAAATTCATGCCCTTCGGCAAAATAAACGACAGTCGAACCTTTTTTGAGATAGCGTTCAGCCTCAGCTTCAACTTCAGGTGGAGTGGAAATTTTATTTTCATTCATCAGCTGCATGGTTCCGCCGAAACAGCTGACACCGTCTATTTCAGCTGTCACTCCCCGCCCGGGTGCCGCCCTGAAGTTTTCCGGTAGGGCGGGCATGATGCTCAGCTTCCGGGTGTGGCGTGTAATGGCCTTTCCCAGCGGGTGCTCTGACTGCTGTTCCAGAGCGGCTGCCAGCTTCAGCAGGGCGGCGTCATTGCAGAACCGGGAAAAGCAGCCGATAACTTCCGGTCTGCCGTAGGTGATCGTTCCTGTTTTATCAAACGCCATCCGGTTTATCCGGGCCATTCGCTCAAGGGCATCTCCGCTTGAAATGAGCGCTCCGAAACGGGTGGCATTGCCGATGCCGGCCATAATCGCGGTGGGGGTTGAGAGCACCAGGGCGCAGGGCAGAAGACAACCAGA
>JAFQMU010000034.1 GCA_017421085.1 Desulfovibrionaceae bacterium
AATTCTGGCATCTGTGCATTTTGACAGGGTTATCTTTGAGGGGGGATTTGTCGGTGAAATCGGCTCAAACCCCAGGGCCGAGGCATTTTTGGAGCATACCCTGCAGCTCTGCTCTTCGCTTGGTTCCACCTGTTCGTTGGGATACGGAATAGAGCATGAAGTGCAGGCGGAATTTTTTAAAAAGATTGGCTGCCGCCGCGCCCAGGGCAATTTATTTTATCGTCCTTTTGAGCTTGAGCGCTTTAAAAAGCTCTGCATGAAAGAAAATGTCCTGGCACATTGCTGCCGCAGTGCTTAGTTCTGTCCGGTTTGCCGGCAGGGAGTGAGGGTGATAAAAGTCATGATTCAAACGGGCGGTCATATTGGGGCTGATGCTCTCTGGCCTCTGAGCTGCCGAGGCGGCGCATACGGGCATGAAAAGTGAAAAAACGCATTATGCGCTTGCGCCCGGGTTGTTAACATAGTATTTGAAAGTCGGATAACTCTTTCGGACGTATACAGCTTCAGGGATTTTTATGAATAAAACAATGAAAACCGGTTTGTTCAGCGCCGTTCTGGTGTTGCTGGCCAGCCTCATATTCTGCGTGAGCGCTTACCACAACACCAGTATGATTAATGAGGTTTCTGTTCACTCTTTGAAAATTCCCTTCAGCATTTCTGCAAACATCGGGAAGATGATGACTGAAATTACCGAAATGCGGGTAATGCTCGATCACTTCTCCGACCATATCGCCGCCGATGGGCTGGAGAAATTTGAAGCTGACCTCGATCATAAGCATGAGCGGGTGGAGCGGCTTCTGGCTGCTGTCGGCGCTGAATACCCCGGCCCGCAGGAAGATATTGAAAGGCTGTCGGCCATAATCTCCGACTCCAAACGGGTGCAGCGGCATATTCTTGCTCAGGTATGGCAAAGTAAGAACCCGGAACTTGTCGGTAAGCTGATTGGCGAGCAGCTGCGCCCGCTGCGTCAGGCCCTGCATGAAAGCGTGGCCACAGTTCTGGCCTTTCCCGAAGAGGAAATCAGTGAAAAGCTGGCTGAGGCGGACAGAAATGTCTGGCTTTCCCTTGTTTATTCGGGGGGCTTTCTCATTATCATTGTCAGCGTGCTGACATGGACCATGCTTACTTTATTCAGACAGAGCCGGGAAATTTATCACCGTAGCGAGTTGTTTACCCAGCTGTCCAAAAACATCAACCATGTATTTTTAATTTATGATGTCAAGAAAGGACGCTGCGAAATGACCAGCCTGAATACAGAGCGGGTGCTGGGCATTCCCCGCGCTGTGTTTGAACGCGAAACCCACCCCCTGCGGGCCTATATGGATTTGGAAGAGGCGAAGAAGCTGGAAGCTATGGTGTTTGAAGCCAGGGTGGGCGAGCAGGTGGAGCATGAATGCACGATAACTGATGAACATGGAAATGAACGCTGGATAAAAGTGAGCGCATATATTATTCCCAATGGGGGAGAAAACACGTCATATCGAATTATCGTGCTCTCGGATCTGACGGAAAGCAGAAACTCATTTCTGGATTTGCAGGATGCGCTGCATGTGGCTCAGCAGGCAGGAGAAGCTAAACAGAACTTCCTCTCCCGGATGAGCCATGAAATCCGCACCCCGATGAACGCCATTATCGGCATGGCCACCATTGCGGCCTCTGCACCTGACAATGTGAGCAAGGTTGAGCATTGTCTTGAAAAAATTCTTCTGTCCTCCAAGCATCTGCTCATGCTCATCAATGATGTGCTCGACATGTCCAAGATTGACGCCGGCAACCTTCAGATTGCTTCCGAACCCTTCGAGCTCCCACAGGCGCTTGATCAGATTAATACCCTTATTTTTCATCAGGCTGAGCAGAAGAAACTGCATTATGAAGCTGTTCTTAAAGATGTAACTGAAGAAAATCTGGTGGGCGATCCTCTGCGCCTGAAACAGATTTTGATTAATCTGCTTTCCAATGCCGTAAAGTTCACCCCTGAAAACGGGCGGGTAACCATGGAAATTCGTCAGCTTTTTGTTAAGGATTCCAAGGTTCGCCTGCGCTTTACCGTAAGCGATACCGGCATCGGCATGGATGAAGCGTTTCTGGAGCGTATTTTTGATCCTTTTGAACAGGCTCAGGGCAGCGATCAGCAATTCGGCGGAACGGGGCTTGGTCTGTGCATTACCAAAAATCTGGTCACTCTGTGCGACGGGTTCATCAATGTCAAAAGCAGACCCGGCCAGGGGAGCACCTTTACTGTTGAGCTGGACTTTGGCCTCTCCGCTCCCAAACCCAAGGCAAATAATAAAAAACTGCCTGATCTGCATGTGCTGGTTGTCGATGACGATCAGGGCTGCTGCGAACACACCGCTTTGATTTTGAAAAATATCGGTGTGCGCGGCAGCTGGGTTCTCAGCGGTGAAGAAGGCGTCGCCATGATTGCCGCCGGGATAGAAAACGGCGATCAGTTTGACGTATGCTTTGTAGACTGGAAAATGCCCAATATGGACGGCCTGGAAACTACCCGGCGCATTCGCGAACTGGTCGGCGCAGAAACCCTGATTATCATTATTTCCGCATACGATTGGGAAGAAATTGAAGATGAGGCCCGCAAGGCCGGAGCAGATGCCTTTATTTCCAAGCCGCTGTTCCAGTCGACCATTTACGATACCCTGCTTAATGTCACCGGCAACTGGAAAGATAATGAGGCGGGCAGCGGCATGCTGCCGGAAGGGCAGCCCGATTTCAGCGGCAGACGTATCCTGCTGGTGGAAGATAACCTTATCAACAGTGAAATTGCTCAGGAAATGCTCTCTCAGACAGGGGCGGCCGTTGAATGCGCTGAAGACGGGGAAGTCGCCCTTGAAAAATTCAGGCAGTCAGGGCCGGGATATTATGACCTCATTCTCATGGATGTGCAGATGCCCAGAATGGACGGGCATGCATGCTCGCGGGCTATCCGCGCTTCCGAGCACCCTGATGCGACCATTGTTCCCATCGTGGCCATGACCGCAAACGCCTTCAGTGAGGATGTGTCGGAAGCGCTGGCCAGCGGCATGGATGACCATTTGGCCAAGCCCATTGATTTGCAGATATTCTATTCAACCCTCTCCCGCTTTCTTGATGAAGCCGGGCAGAGCTGATAACAAAAAGTTTGACAGGCCGGGGAAGGAACTCAAATACCTTCCTGCTCTCTTTTGTTCATTGTTTTAATCCTAGAGGGGAAGGCGGGGAAATGATTCCCCCGCCTTCCCCTCTAGGGCTCTCACCTCTCACCCCCCGATAATTCAAATATTTACCTTTCCTGTATTGCTGAATAAAAAAGGGGAGAAACCAAGGCTAAGCCTTGTGGTTTCTCCCCTTTTGGGGTTCGATAAAAATCAAATGCAGTTTAACTGCTTAAAGAATATTGAGAAGGGCTGCCGTCCAGATAAAGCCGCCACCGAAAGTAGTAAGCAGCACCCTGCCGCCTTTCGGCATCAGATCGGCATTTCTGGCGTCATGCAGCGCCAGCGTTACCGATGCCGATGAGGTGTTGCCGTACTCTGAAACATTGGAAAAAAGTTTGTCAACCGGCACATCCAGACGGTCGCCAACAGCCTGAATAATTCTGTCATTGGCCTGATGGGGAATGACCAGAGAAATATCTTCAAGGCTGAGCCTGTTGCGTTCAAGAATGCTCCGGGCTGCTTCCACCATACTGCGCACCGCCTGTTTAAAGACTTCCCGTCCGTTCATGCTGATAAAGTAATTTCGGTCAACCGGGTCGCCAACCGAGTAGCGCTGGCGTGAACCGCCAGCATGAATTGAAATCAGTTCGCTGAACTCGCCGTCAGTATCAATCAGGATATCATCGATTTCAGCGCAGAAACCCTGGGGGTTTTGAGGCAAATTCCGGGATACTATTACTGCGCCTGCCCCGTCGCCGAACAAAACGCAGGTGGTGCGGTCGGTCCAGTCGAGTTTTCTGGTCATGATTTCCGCCGCCACCACCAGAATTACGGCGTTGGGATCGGCCATGGCGGTGTAGTTTGCCAGTTGCAGGGCATTGATAAATCCTGAACAGGCCGCATTGCAGTCAAAAGCCATCACCCCTTTTATGCCAAGCTTGCGAATCAGCACGCAGGCGGTAACCGGGCAGAGGGCATCCGGGGAAGCGCTGGAAACGAAGACATGGGTAATATCGTTTACGCTTCGACCGCAGTCTTTTAAAGCCGCCAGGCTGGCCTTGCAGGCAAGGTCGGAAGTGATTTCATCATCTGCGGCCATCCTGCGGCGTTTTATGCCGGTGCGGGAAGTGATCCACTCATCAGAGGTTTCAACCAGTTTTTCCAGGTAAGCATTATCGATGATTTTTTCAGGGGCGTATACCCCAAGTCCGTTAATGTATGGCACAGGACAGCTCCTTTCCGGGAAAAACATTTATTGATTTAATGTTCTGTTTGTCATGGCAGACAGGCGCAGAACGGCTGTTGCGCCGCTGAACGCCTGAGTGCAGGGCTAGCTTGAGGCCTTGCTGAAATCGGTAAGTTCTTCAGTAGCAGTAATACTCGCAATAAGCTGCTCGTTGGTTTTGTTGCGAACATAGGCAGCAGCCATTTTTACTGCATTATTAATTGCCTTGGCATTGGATGCGCCATGGCAGACCAGGGCTATATGCGACAGCCCCAGCAGAGGCGCGCCGCCATACTCGGCGTAGTCCAGCAGGCGCGCAAACCGTTTAAATGCCCCTCTGCTCAGGAAAGAGCCCACTTTTGCTGAAAGAGAAGAACCGAGCATTTCCCGTTTCAGCAAATGGGAGAATGAAGAGCCCAGCCCCTCGCTCAGCTTGAGCACCA
>JAFQMU010000276.1 GCA_017421085.1 Desulfovibrionaceae bacterium
GCGGCGGTACTGCTGCTGCCTGGCTGGTGATTTCCGGTGGTAACGACTGGGTAATTGGACCGCTGGCCGGTGACGTCGTGGCCGCTATTAGCTACATCCTGGTGTCGAAGGTGACCATGGGCTCCTGTCCGCGCGTTGACTTCAGCGCTCATGATGAAAAGGCTGCTGCTTAACTGTAACTTGTAACCAACGAGGCTATTTATTGGCTTTGAACCTCTGATAGTCTGAAAAAAGTGAAAATAAGGCCCCTGAACCCACAGGGGCCTTATTTTATTATGAACAGAATATAAATTGCGAGCAGGTGAGCAGGAGTGAGGCTGTAGTTCAGGTAGCAATAAAATCAAGGAAGAGCATATGCCGTTTGTCTGAGAGAGTAACTTCTTCTGTTCAGCCCTGATAAAAATAAGCTGAAATATGCAGCAGGCAAGGCGCTTTGCGGGAAAGTCAGCGCTGTGCTCTATCGTTCGTTTTCCGGCTGGCGGGCCGGGTTGCGCAACTGTTCAATTTTAACCTGAATCGCTCCAAGGTGATAGGCATTGTGGCTTAAAACCCCAAGAGCTGCCCAGAGTCTGTTTTCATCCTGCATGGCTGCCAGCGGCATGATGCGTCTGAGTTTGCTCATTCTGATTTCCAGCTCTTCGCGCAGCACCTGCCATTCCGCTTCATCCACCTGGCTTTCAGATAATATTTCTTTCCATTCACTATATCTGGGGTCGCCGCCTTCAATTGCGCAGATGAAGTTGTCCAGACAGATAATAATGTGGCTGACATGGGCGGCAATGCTTGTTCCCGCTATTGACTGAGAAGCATCAAAGGCAGTGAGCAGGCTCATTATGGGAAGGAGCCCCGGATCCTGTTTGCGTAAAAAAACGCCGTTGTCGCCGTTTGCCCCGATGAAGGTTTCGGTTATGGCATTAAGCAGAGCCTTGCCGAGTTGTTCTTCATTCAGATTCATATTGCCTCTTTTCTTTAAAATTATGGAACCGCAGGCTCCCTGCGATTGTGGGGAAGCGGTAGCATATCCTGACGGCTGCATGCTTTCATCTGCAATAGCCGTGAGCGATATTCCTCTGATTAACAACAGGAGCTGATTAACGACATGGCAATGGCCTCCGGGGCGGACGGCCAGATATGGAGAATGGTCATCCATAAAATGGCTATGCCAAGGCCAAGCTTCAGTCCCATGCCCAGAAAACGCCCGACAAAAACGCCCCAGGCCGCCTTGACGGCTTCATTTCTGGGACGGTTGCCCATCAGCTCAAAAATAAGACAGCCCACAAAAGCGCCGAGCAGGGCTCCAATCAGTGCTCCAAAGCCGAAGAACAGCGGGAGCATGAGAATGGAGCCGACAATAGAACCTATTATGCCGCCAATGCTGCCTTTGCCGGTGCTGCCCATTTTTTTACCAAGCTTAAGCTGGATAACCCATTCCATAAGCTCGCCCAGGGCGGCAATGCCTACAATAAGCATAAAGAAATTGGCGTTGAGCTCATGGGTTGCGCTGTCCGGTCCGATAAATTTCCAAATCACCAGAAAGATAATGGCAATCCAGTTGCCGGGCAGACTGACTATTTGCAGCAGGGTTGCTGCAAACATGAATATAATGAACAGGATAACCAGAAAGTAATCCATTTAAACCTCGTATACTTAAATTTTATCCGTCGCCTGTTACCGGCGGATATCTTCTGCACTTTCAGCGCGGCGACAGATTTCACGGTTTGGCCGTACAACGTGCATTTCGGGAAAGTCCCCTTTTTCTGCCTGTACCGGCTTCAAAATGCTGAACCTGTCAGATTTTCAATCCGCCCAAAAGCGTCTTGTTTCTGGCGCTCAATGTTGCGCCGGTTAATCAGGAAGCAGCGTATTTAAAAGTTGATGCGCCTCATCAAAATCAAAACTTTCAATCTGATTACGCAGGCTGTTCATCCCAGACTCGGGCAAAGCCGCTTCCAGCATAGTTTCCATTTCATGAAAGAGTTCAACCGCTTTGGCATCGCTTTCGTAGAGCGCATTTTTTAAGACAGCCAGCTTCTCCGGATCAAGGGCGGGCCGGTTCCCGCTCTGCCCGGTCGCTGCGGGTTTGGGGTTGTTATCGGTCAACTCTTCCAGAGCCAGAGAAATTTGGCTCAGGCTTTGATCCAAAGCCAGCTCAAAGGCTTTGAATTTCTGTTCAGCTTCAGGCGTGTCCGCCCCGGTCTTGTTCCGCAGCATAAACTCAAGCTCTTTAGCCGCCTCAAACAAGCCCTGCATACCGAGGTTGCCTGACAGCCCTTTGATGGTATGGGCCTGAAGTATGGCGCTGTCAAAGTTGCCCTGCTGTACCAGCTCTCTCAGCTCAAGTCCTTTTGATGCGCTGGTCTGGTTAAAGTGAGAAAGCAGACGCAGATATAAAGATACATTGTTCGCCACTCGCTTGAGGGCTTCGGCAACCGCAAAGTCGGGTAAAAGCCGGATCAGCCTGTCTGTTTGATTTTCAGACTGATCATCTGGATGACCGGCGGACTGAGGCGGCGCGGCTTCAAACTCTTTTGAGCTCCATCTGGCTTCCGCAGTTTCCTGCATTTGCCCATTTTTAGAGGGTGCCCCCGAAACCGCATCTGCTTCAGAATTTGTCTTTTTCAGCCAGAAGTCAAGAGTCTCATACGGAGAATTAACATTAATGGGCTTTGAAATATGGTCGTTCATTCCGACTTTCAGACAATCGCTTAATTCACTTTGCATGGCATGCGCCGTCATGGCGATTATTGGAAGTTCATCAAAAGAGCTGTCGGCTCTGATTTTACTGGTTGCTTCCATGCCATCCATCACCGGCATTTGCAGATCCATCAGCACCAGGTCATAGGGCGGACGGGTAGCGGAGCGGGTTTCTTCCAGCATGTTCAGCGCCTGCTGTCCATCCTCAGCTACTTCAACTTCGGCATTTTTGGCGTTGAGCAGCTCAATGGCCACCTGCTGATTGATGATGTTGTCTTCAACCAGCAGAATGCGCCGTCCCGCCAGTTCTGCGCCGCTTTCTTCCTGGGAAGTCTGCTTTTCAAGACCGGGAATATCTGCGCCGGCAAGGCAATCCTGAATGGTGCTGTATAGCAGCGAGGGGCTCACCGGTTTATGCAAAAAGGCATTTACCCCGCTGGTACTGGCGTACTGGAGAACCTCTCCCCGGCCGTAAGCCGTGACCATAATGATAACAGGGTGGAAAGGAATATTCAGCTCCCTTATCTTTTTTGTGGTTTCGGAGCCGTTCATGCCGGGCAGCTTCCAGTCCATGAGTACAACCTGATATGGATTTTCCAGGCTCATGCCGGAAATTTCCTTTATGGCCTCTTCCCCGCTGGAAACAGTTTTGGGGCGCATGCCCAGTTGCTTGAGTATCTCGACAGTAGTGCTGCGGAAGTTGTCATCATCATCCGCCACCAGTACCGGCATCCCGTCCAAATTAAGGGCGCCTTCAGAAGTCTCGGGGATATCGCTGTCCGCGAGGTCCATGAAGAGCTCAACCTCAACGGTAGTACCCTGACCTTCAACGCTTTGGATCATAATGTCGCCGCGCATCATCTGCGCCAGATTTCGGCTGATCACCAGCCCAAGCCCTGTACCACCAAATTTGCGGGTGGAGGAGTCATCCGCCTGGCTGAAAGGTCGGAAAAGTTTGGCCTGCACCTCTTCATTCATGCCCACGCCGGTATCTTTTACGGTAAAGCGCAGACAAACCGAACTGTCGTAAAGTTCCTTCACATCACAGGTGAGGGTAATTTTGCCCTTACTGGTAAACTTTATTGCATTGGAAAGCAGGTTAGTTAAAATCTGACCCAGGCGCAGCGAGTCTCCCTTCAGCACGCGCGGCACTTTGCCGCTGACAACAAATTCCAGCTCAAGCCCTTTTTTGCGGGCCTGAGGAATAAACATATCGGCAATGCTGTCAAAAAGGGGCGCAAGTTTAAACGGAGCGTTCTCCAGTTTGAATTTGCCGGCCTCCACCCTGGAAAAGTCGAGAATATCATTGATGATGCGCAGCAAATCATTGGCCGAATTGTAGATTTTATTTACATAGCTGTGCTGTTTGGGAGTAAGATTGGTTTGCAGCGCCAGATAGGCCAGGCCGATGATTGCGTTCATGGGCGTGCGGATTTCATGGCTCATATTGCTTAAAAATGAGCTCTTGGCCCGGTTGCCTGCATCTGCGGCCTCCTTGGCGCTTGTCAGTTCCTGATTGCGTTTTTCCAGAGATGCGGCCATCTCGTTGAAGGCGTTGGCGAGGCTTCTGAATTCGCCGCCGAATCTGCCGAGCTCCGCCGTTGAGTCAAGTTTGCCGCGTTCCAGGCGTGAAGTTACGGCTATCAGCTGCTTAAGCGGGCGCACCAGAGCCAGCCGGCTCAGGGCCCAGGCCATGAGCATGGAAAGAAAAGTTGCCGCTCCGAGCAGAAGCAGGTTTCTTTGCAGGCTGTCTGAGGCCGCAGCAGTCAGAGCCTTTTGCGGAATGTCAAGGAGCACGTAAAGCGCGGAAGCGTCTGCTTCCTGAATATTCAGCTTCTTGAAGATAATCAGATATTTTTTATTCTGCCTGTTCAGGGTATAGTGCCCTGCATCGGTGGCCTGGTTCCTGATCAGGGCCAGCTCATCGCTTCCGATTTCCAGCCGGCTGGGGATATTGCTCGGGCTGTTTCCGATAATATAGTGTCCGTCCTGGTTGGCAAAGCGCACCTGGAGATATGGAGAAACGTCTTTACCCAGCATTTCCGGAGTGAAGTTCAGAGGGGTGTCTGCCAGCAGCACCATGCTTCTGTCGGCGATGGGAAAAGCTATGTGGATGCCTTCAGCATCGGGGCAGGACAGGGAAAAATTGCCGATGACAAAACTGTTTTTTTGCAGAGCCCGTTCCAGCAGCTCTTTTTCGTCCTCATGCAGAACCGGGCCTGCCTCCTGCGCTTTGTCGGAATTTTCAGGGGCCTCGGCAATAATTTTGCCATTTGCCGAAATCAGCTTTATGTCTGTAAAAATATTGTCGTCAATCAGCTTGTGAAAGGCTCTGTTGATTCTTTCCGGGTCGGCATCGCTGACAATATCGCTCAAAGCAAGGGAAACCATGATGTCACGGCTGGTTTCCAGACGCAGAGACTCCAGAGCCGCGAGGCTTTCCGCCAGTCCGACCAGTCTGAGCTCCGCATTGGAAATGAGTTCTCTGCTGCGGTCGTATGACGAATATACAAGAATGCCCGCTACCGGAATAATCGTCAGCAGGATAATGATGGCGATGCTGTTTTTGATGGACAGATTAAGCAGTTTGAACATAAACATTACCAGATGCAGATTAAGCTGGTTAGCTGTGGGTGCGGCCGGAGCCCGTCAGACGGCTTTTGAGCCTTGAGCCAAATCAATGTTGAATATATACCAAAATAATTATATTTATGCTACAGAATGCTTATTAGTGAATCGGCTTTTATGCTGCCGGAATTGAGCTGTTCCTGCAAGGTGCGTCAGGGCGGAAGGAATTGCAGGTCTGGTCGAACAGCGGCGTTATGGTTTGACCTCGGATAAATAAACCGGCGCAGAACGTTCCGGTCGAACAGCGAACAGCCTAAGTCCACCCGTGTGAATCAGAGTGCAGGGCGATCGCCCGGGAACAAGGCATCAAGCCTGAGCCTGGCCGCCGATATCCTGCGATGGGTCGGGGAGGTTTCTGCCGGGGCAGGGGAGAAAACGCGTCTTTATCCTCCCTGTGTTTTACACCCCTGGGGGCGCGGCTTTTCCTCGGTAAATTTTATTGTGTGAAGTATTGATCAGTATCAATCAAATAGTTGTACACGCATAAGGCGCTTTTCTTTCTTGAATGCGACCGGGTAAGATATGACGAAGATTATAAGCTTTATGGATATCAGCCGTTTTTTTCAGCAAAAGGGCAAAAGCGGCAAGTTCAAACTGATTTTGCTGTTCTTGGTTGCAATTGCAGCTGCGCTGACGGCGGCATTGTGCCGGGGGCCTGAGCAGGTTGACTATCTGACCGAGTTTGTGCGCCGGGGAAATATTGAGCAGAAAGTTACCGCCACCGGGCAGGTGAGCGCGGTGCAGCTGGTAGACGTGGGCGCCCAGGTGTCGGGGCAGATTGAGAAGCTTTATGTGCACTTGGGGCAGGAGGTAAAGCGCGGCGATATGGTGGCCGACATCGACTCCACCACGCAGGAAAACGATCTTGCCATCAACCGGGCTAAACTGGAAACTTATCAGGCGCAGTTGAACTCCAGGGAAATTGCCCTGAAAATCGCCAAAACTCAGTATGAACGCGAACGCAGGCTGAAAAACCGCGATGCCACCTCTTCTGAAAAACTGGAAGATGCCCGCAACGAGCTGGCAGCTGCGGAAGCAGCGGTAATTGAGATGGAGTCGCTGATAAAGCAAACCCAGATTGCAGTAAACACTTCAGAGGTAAACCTGGGCTATACCAGAATATCCGCACCGCTTGACGGCGTGGTGGTTTCTCTGGCGGTGGAAGCAGGGCAGACTGTAAACGCCAACCAGACCACCCCAACCATTGTGCAGATTGCGGATCTTTCGGAAATGGAAATCAAGATAGAAATTTCCGAAGGCGATGTAACCAAGGTAAAGCCGGGAATGCCGGTATCTTTCACAATTTTGTCGGAACCTGATCAGGTTTATGAAACTACGCTCAAATCCATTGACCCGGGACTCACCACCCTTACGGACGGTACCTATACCGGCACCACAGATACA
>JAFQMU010000277.1 GCA_017421085.1 Desulfovibrionaceae bacterium
GCCCTGCCCCACCAGAATGCTGGTGGCGGTGTATATGCCCACCATAGGCAGATATGCCACAGAATTCACGGTAAAGGCAATGTTACTGGCGGCGAGGGCCTCGCTGCCCAAATAGCCGGCCATGAAAATAAACAGGGTACCGGCCAGCATTTCCATAAACAGCTCAACTCCGCTGGGGGTGCCGTAGCGCAACATTCGTCTGATATACGACCAGTTTACGGCGCGGTTGCGCAGCACTGCATAGCGCCTGTCGTTTTCTTTGGTAAAAACCTGCACCGCCAGAATTACAAAACTGATGGTCCAGCCGATTACCGTGGCAATACCCGCCCCGGCAATGCCGAGCTCCGGCAGACCGAATTTGCCGTAAATCAGGGCATAGTTCAGGGGAACATTGCTGATGGTGGCAATGATGTTGGCATACATTACCTGACGTGAATAACCGCGTCCGGTAAAAAAGCAGCCCACTGAATAGCCGAGCAGAGCCACCACTCCGCCGACACAAAGAATGCGGAAATAAATTATCTCCTGACGCAGAAGCTCGCCCTCGGCCCCGGCGAGCCTGAACAGAGGCTCAGCCGCAAACCACAAAGACGCCAGCAGAACTCCGCCTGCCAGACTGAGATAAATTGACTGCCAGAGCGCGGTGCCCACCTGGTCGCGAATTCTCGCCCCGGTGTAGTGTGCTATAAACACCCCCACATACCCTGTAATGCCCATAACCGCAAACAAAAACAGCAGAGAGGCCGATGAAGCAGGGACGGAAGCAGCCAGCGCCACCACTGAATAATGACTGAGAAAAAGACGGTCGGTCACTTCCATTACCGTGGCGGTTCCCATGCTTATTATAAGAGGCAGCGCAATTTTCAGCATTTGCCTGTAGCCGTTGCGCGCGTGCCAGTTTTTTTTCAGATATTCCTTCAGTCGTTCTGTCAGACTCATACTCAATTCACCGAGGCAGATAAATTTTGTTGAACTGGAGCTGGATATAGATTAAACTTATGTTGATTGCCGACAAACTCGGGCATCGGGAAAAGCCGGAAACAACTCCGGGCGGGCTCAACGCCCCGGGCTGCATGCGTTAAGGCCCATCAATGCGTCTTGTCAAACTCTGCGTCGCACCCCCGGAAACGTCCAGACTGCCCGAACCGACTGTCCGCCGTTTGATTATCGCCCCTTCCGGGGCAAACCGCACGGAGCACGCCATGACCGATTCAAAAACAACTGACCCCTTGAAGCGCCCCGCCTGGGCCAGACATCTGGACGATTCCGTCTGGCAGAGTTACCCGAAAATCAAAAACGGAAAAGTAGTTTCAGAAGGCGGCAGGTCATCTGAACAGGAGGCGACATCAGATATCGCGTCTGACACTTCCGTACAGTCAGGCTTTTCAGAGGCTACTATACAAGAAGATATTAATAGTGCAACCCCTGCTGCCCATGAAAGCTGCACCGATGCGCAGGGACAGGGAAAAGATGAATCTACCGAAAATAAAGGCCATGTCCAGCCGGATATTTCCGGCCCGGCCGAAGCTGAAACCAGCGGGTATGCATTTCAAATGCCCAGCAAGGAAGAACTTGAGGCGGTCATTGTCAAGTCTGCACCTGCCATGAATGAAAGTGAGGTCAGCCCCGTTCAGTCTGAGGCAACCGAAGCCGGACAGGATGACGCAACCCCTGAGAACAACTCAAAAGAACTTCTGCCCGGTTCAGAAGATACGACAGGAGGTGAATCCACTCCCGCTGCGAAAGCTGAGGGAGAAAGCGGCCTTGATGATGCCGCCCGGGCCAGGCCCAGAAAATCGCGCTTCAGCTTTACCCGCAAAGAGCGCCGCCCTGAGGATGCCGCCGCTTCCAAACGCGCCGCTGTGGACGCCGGGTCAGCTAAAACGGCGAACACGGCTGCTTCAGAGCTTACGAGTGAAGCCTTCTCCGCCGTTTCAAAGAGCGATGCAGCCGATGCGAACAGGCCATCGCACGCGGGCAGACGGGGAAAAGTCGCCCCCGACCCGGAACGCCCAGTGCGCGGGTATGGAGTGCTCACCTGGTTGCCGCTGCTCACTCTTACAGTGCTGCTGATGATTCACGTTGCCAGCTTCATCTACAGCTACGCTGGTGAAACCATCATGGAAGACACCCGCCAGATTACCCTGGCTGAAAATTTAAACGCCGCAGACAATCTGTTTGTTCCGACCCTTGACGGACGTCCGGCAGCGGGCATCAGCCCCGGGCAATACTGGTTTTTGGGGACGGTGTTCAAGCTTTCGCCATTTAACAGCGCTTTAGACCTGCACCTGGCGGGCGCATTGGCGGCCCTGCTTTTTTTGTGGGGTGGCTATCTTCTCGGCAAATCAGCCCTCCCTAACAACAAGGGCGCAAATTTCGGAGCAGGCTTGGTTATTCTCTCCTCCGTGGTATTTCTGGGCGGGGCGTGGTTCTTCCGTCCTGAAATTCTGGCCATCGGCCTGCTCAGTCTCGCTCAGGCCGCTTTGTTTCGCGGTCTGCAAAAACCCGAACGCGCCTTCTTATGGCTGGTGCCCGGCATGATTCTGGCAGGTCTGTCCATTTTGTGCGGCGGCTCAATCATGGCGATCGGGCTGTTTGTTCCTCTGATGATATATCTGCTCCTCACCGGGAACATTAACCGCTTTGCCGCAAAAGACATGTTAGCCGGGCTGGTGGCTCTGGCCCTGGTTATCGGGCTGTGGTTCGCCGGGGCATGCGTCAACGCCGGGCTCGACACCGCCCTGAGCTGCCTTGCCGCCTTTTCTCCCATTGCAGGCGATTACAGCACGCAGCTGTCAGCCAGTGAGCTGGCGGTATTCGCCATGATTATGCTTCTGCCCTGGGCGACCCTTCCCCTGCTGCTGATTGACCGTCTGCTGTTCAAAATCGGTAAAATCAGAGCGGCCCTCAGCACCCCGAAAGGTCAGGGTATTCTTTATCTCACTGCGGTTATGATTGCCGCCCTGCTGATAATTTGCGCAGATATTTATGACGGGAATGTTCACCTCGCCCTCGGGTTGACTCTGCTGCCCCCGCTGGCCGCTCTTTCGGCCAGGGCGGTGCTGAATCTGTCCAGATCGAGGGCCAGGGCCTTCATTATTATCACGGCGCTTATTTTCGCCTCACTTACGGCCCTGCTTTCCCTCAAGGCCGGAGGCTTCGGCGGACGGGTACTGCCGTGGGAACTCAGCCTATGGGCAATCGTCCCCCTGATAGGAACGGCCGCTTTCTGCACCCTGTTTCTTGCCCGGGCAGCCCAGGTTTCTGCCGGCAGAACTCAGTTGCTGGTTTATGCCATCTGCTGGCTGCTCATGGCTCAGGTGTTTTTGTTCGCCGCCATGCCCACTGTCAAAACATATCTGAACTTCAATGAATTTCAGAGCATTCTTGCGGATAAGACCAGGCAGGAAAGCTGGACGCCGGTTTACCTGAACACCCCGGCCTGGGCTGCCGATTACAGCCTGCCGGGCGTGCAGACCGCCACCAGTTGGGCGACCGTGGCCGACCTGGCCCAAAGCGGCCCCGTGCTGGCGGTCATGCCCGAAGTCGACTGGCAGAATCTGGATAAAAAGGAATATCCGTTCAAGAAGCTGGATGATGAAGTGCTGCTGCTCAGTAACTATGTGCTGGCTCAGTCAGGCCCTGCCCGCCTTCTGTCTACCCCGACCTCTGAAGGAACTGAGAAGGAAGCTGTTATTTCCGATGCAGCTGCCCCCCTGCCGTTGAATGGTGAGCAAAACGCAACTGAAGAGGCCGCCGGTGATGTGACGGCGGCTGCTCCCGATACCCCCGTTGCTGTTGATGCGGTAGACGCCGCCGTGTCGGAAATCGAAGCGAATGCAACGGCAGACGCCGCGGCAGACTCCGCCCCAATACTCAATGCCACAGATATAATGAGCCCATCTGAAGCGGAAGGTTTGGCAGACGGGACAGACAGTGAAAATGCAGACGCCGCAACCCCGGATGCTGCAAATCAGACAGTGACTCCGGCAGAACCGGTTGTCCCTGCCGGAGAAAGTCTGCCCGACGCCCTGCCTGATACGCCGAGCGCTGCCGGGCAAACGCCGGACGAAGTGAGCGCCAGCGCTCCGGATAAAGAACAACAGGTACAATCCTCAGAGCAGCCTGCAACTCAGCCGGCAGAACAGAGCCAGGCACAGCCGGTTTCACCTGGAGCAGCTGCCGCCCCCTCGGCGACAGAGACGCAACCGGAGGCCGCCGCCTCTGAAGATATGGAAGAAATTAGCGTTGCGCCGGACAGCGATGCTTCCACGCCCGCCGATTCAGCTGCCGAAACTGAGCCCGCAGCGGACGATGCCCCTGCACCCGATGGCGGCATTGCCCGTCAGGTGGAAGAAACCATTGTAACCAGCTACATTCCGCCGGTGACCCCGCAAATCAACCTGATTTACGGCGTAATTCCCGGTATGCCGGAAGTGAACATTATTCTGCGCTACCAGCAGGTCAGAACGCTTCCTCAGGAACAATAAACAAAAGCCGGGGCAAGCGGCAAAACGCTTTGTCCCGGCTTGTCACATAATGGCGCGGACAGCGTTGCCGCTCTCCTCAGTCATGATATTTTCAAACTGCAAGTCTCTGCGATTCACCCGGTAATTTCCCTTATCGAAGCTTTAAGCTTTGATAACTATCA
>JAFQMU010000278.1 GCA_017421085.1 Desulfovibrionaceae bacterium
CCAGCATGACAACAAGCAGGATGACGCTTAAATTTATGCTTTGGGTAATGGCTTCCTTTTCAAGTTTCATCAGCTGGTTCAGTGGCGTCCCCGCAAACCATAATCCGGCGATTTTTCCATCGGCGGTTCTCAGGGGCCAGTATGCCGCCTTGTATTCTATTCCGAAAATATTGTGATCAAGAAAACAGGTTTTCCCTTCCTGCAATACTTCTTTAGTGAGTTCAGTTGGGGATAGTTTTTCATTCAAAGGGCGTTTGCCGTCCTTGATGGCGGTGGCCATAATGCAGGTGTCCTGCTTAAATATGCCTATTTCCATGCCGCTCAGGCTTTTTAGCCAGTCTACATACCCCGGAGCGGCCAGGTCGACCCCAATGGACAGGGTACCGACAATTTTGCCGTCTGAAACAACTGGATGGGTGGCCCTCAAAGAAAAAGGCATTTCTGTACCGAATACAATGCCGGTGGACGGGTGGTTGTTCAGTGCGCTGGCTACAGTTTCTTGATTGATGATGGAATCATTCCAGCGTTTTGAATGGCCACGCCCGATAACCATGCCATGTTCATCGCTAATTGTTATAAGGTCGGAGGAAGTTATCTGCATGGCCTGGGCGGCCATGCGTGAGGTCTGTTCATGATCAAAAAGTTTTACTGCGTTGATTAACTCTTCATTCTGAGCGAGAAGCGCGGCTATCTGCTCCAGGCGTTTGAAAGTAACTTCGTTAGAGGCGTCAATGATATGCTGCATGCGGTGAATATCATCATCGAGCCTGTCGTCAAGCGGCGCCTGCATGGAAAATATGGAGATTGCAAAAACCGCCGTGCAGCAGGTGGTCACTGCAAGAAGAAGAGCGCCGATAAATTTATGGGTCAGGGTCAGAAACACAATTTTCTCCAGATTAAAAACTTACGGCGCAGATCAGAATTATCCGGTTCGCATAAGCAGTGCGGCATTTTCAACATTTTAATTGCGCTATGCTTACATTCGGAAAATTTCCTGATTCTTTGATGAAATATTTCCACAACAGACAGCAGAACAGGATGCGGCGAAAAAGGCGTGAGTATGAAAAACATGCCGAATCGACTTTACCGCATTATACAGGCAAACCCCGTGTTCCTGATAATCTCAGCATTTTCCTCAGCCGGTGGAGTTCACGCCGGCTGAACAATAGCTTAATATAAAAATACCAGTTAAGTGTCGTGAAATCAATATGAAAAGAGAAAGTCCGGTCAGGAAAGGGGGGGCAATGCCGGGCGGCTCCTTAAACTTCGACTGGGAATTCTAAACAGCCTGACTGAACCGCTGCACTCAATCAAACCCATAAAAAGGGGGCATGCCAAAAAGGTAATGTCCCCCTCTTCTACAGCAAAAATCAAAAATGCCTTTATTCAATTGGCCGGACGCTGAAGAAAGCAGTATTCTTTTACCCGCCGCGCATCATGGAACAGCCTTGATATTTACCGTGCGCACACTTGCGCGTTGCACCTGATCCACCACCAGCACATGCAGGCTGCCCGGCCCTGATTGATATATCAAAGTTTCTCCGGGGCGGCTGTCGCCCACATGACGGCCGTTGACAAACCAGCGCAGCCGCCCGGCATCGGCATCAGCATGGGCCAGCAGCGGCAGCGGGCTTACCCCGCCCCGGCTCAGGCTGGCGTGATAAGTCAGCCCCTCCTTGGGCTGGCGGATAACCGGAGCCTTGCCGGGAACAGGTTCCCCTGAAGCGCAGCCGGCTTCAAAGGGAGGGGGGGGCGCTTTGGGATTGCCTGCCCGTTCAAACATGGCCGCCATGTCGCTGGGCCAGAATTCCCATACTACCTCTTCGGTGCGCCCTGCTTCGGGGGCGCAGGCCCGCAATCCCGTATTCTTATCAATATGAATGCGCCTGAACACCCCGGATGACCGCAGGGGCGATACCCCTGGTATATACCAGCTCATGGCTGTTTCAGAACAAAGCGAAATATCCAGATCGCCCGTGGCTGCGCAAACTTCAATTTCTTCCACATTCAGGCCTGGACGGGGAGAGGCAAAGATATCTTCCATAGGTTCCGTCAATGCCAGAGAACGGGCAATATCCATAAACAACGGAGTAGCGGCAAGCCCCCCCACCAGCAGGGGATTGGAACGATTATCGAAATTGCCGACCCAGACTACCAGTACATATGGGCCGAATATACCGGCAGCCCAAGCATCACGAAAACCATTGGACGTGCCGGTTTTCAGACGGGCCGGCAACACCGCACCACCCTGTGAACGCAGCATTTTATCGGAAGCAGCGTCTTCCAGCATTTTCAAGACAACAAATGCCGCCTCTGCTGAAAGCAGCGGCACGCCCTCGGCAGGCTGAGCATTATATTCTCCGGGGTGTGCAGTGAGGACAAGCGGACGCCATACGCCGCCGTTGGCCAGCATAGCGTATAAAGCCGCCAGCTCCCTCATGCTGACCTCGGCTCCGCCCAAAACCAGACTCAGGCCGTAATGTTCCCGATCGGAAAGAAATTTTACCCCTCCGCGCTGTAGAAATTCATATAAGTCGGGGTGTTCAAGCCGGGCGGCCAGGGCCAGGGCCGGCACGTTGCGGCTGGCCCGCAGGGCCTCCCCGGCGGGCAACGGGCCGCGAAAGCTTTTGTCAAAATTTTCAGGATCGTAGCCTGCAAAGCTGCGGGGGGTATCGGCCATCAGGGTAAGCGGATGTATCAGCCCCTGCTCCAGGGCCAGAGCATAAATAAAGGGCTTCAAGGTTGAACCCGGCGAACGGCGGGCTCTGGTGCCGTCTATCTGCCCTTCGATGGCGGCGTTATGAAAATCAGCCGAGCCGGACAGGGCGCGCACCTGCATGGTAGGCCAGTGCAACAGAAGAGCGGCGGCATTGTTCAGGCCATAACTTCCATGTCGTCGGGAATAGCGCGACAGCGCCTCTTCCACACGCTGCTGCGCAATCATATCAACAGTGGTCTGCACCCGCAACGGGCCGGGAGAAGCCAGCAGCTCAGAGCTGAGATGAGGAAGGGCAAAGGGAAGCTCGCCCGGCCCAAAGATTCGCAGCGGGGCGTACTCTTCCCCTTTATGCCATTGCCGCTGCACCGCATTCAAAAAGGCTGCGTTGCCGCTGGATGGGCGGCGTGCCGCAGGGTTTTGCGGCACCAGCATTAAAGCTGAACTTTCAGCTTTGGTCAGTTGGGCTGCTTCCTTGTGAAAGTAAATCAGGGCGGCTGCTCCCAGCCCCTCCACATTTCCGCCATAGGGAGCCAGATTGAAATATGCCTCCAGAATTTCGGCCTTGCTGTAGTGCTGTTCCAGATGCAAGGCCAGCCAGATTTGTCTGAGCTTGTCGGGTAATGACCCGGTTTTCAAACCCCAAGCCAGCCGCGCCACCTGCATGGTGATGGTAGAGCCGCCCATGCGCCGTCCTCCCAGCAGCATGCCGATTCCGGCCCGGGCCATTGCCAGAGGGTTCACCCCGGGGTGCAGCCAGAAGTAGCGGTCTTCATATTCCAGCACCGCTTCCATAGCCTCCGGGGGAATATCGTCCAGAGTGATTTTGATGCGATATTTCTGGTCCGGCGAAAGAGAAACCCGCAGCAGCTCGCCGTTTCTATCGGTGATAATGCGTGAATAGCCCTTTTCTTCCAGAGGGTGGGGACAGGGCGTGAGCAGAAGCATCAGCCAGAACGCGCCCAGCGGCAGCAGGGCGATCATACCGGCGGCCGCCAGTCGGAGTTTCCAGCTGCCCGTTTGAACCCCTGTTCCTTTTTTTGAAGGCGCCGCCTCCGTTCGCAGCCGCTCCCTCCGCACAGGCAGGAACAGACAGGCGAGCCGAAGGGCGGCGCCCCATACGCGGTTAAACCGGGTGTTCATTGTACAGTAATAGTTCCCCCTTCAGAAACGGCATGAATTTCAGGGGCGTACATAGCCTCGCCCATGGCGGGGGGCAGACCGAAACTTCCCCGGGTTACCGCCCGCGCCTTATAACTGAAATATGCCTCTGCCGTGCTGAGGTTTACGAAGAAAATCACCCTGTCTTCTCTACGCTCCTGACGGATTAAACCGGGAACCCGCTCAGAAGCCGTGTTTTGCTCCAGCACAGGCTCCAGCCCGCCGGGCAAAAGATCAAGCAGAACCACATCATTGAGGTTCCCTCCAAAAGCCCGGGCAGAGATTTCCACAGTGACCACCTGACCGAGCTTGAGCTCGCTTACCGGTTCACCCGCAGCATCAAGATAGCAACGGCGCACTTCCATGCCCTGAGAGGCGGGGGACGGCAGAGCTCGGTCAAAGCCGTCTTCCGTCAGGCTCCAGTACAGATTGGGGGGAACATCGCCGGATAGCCTGATATTGAAATCGCGGCAGCCTGGAGCATCAAGCTGTAAGAATGAACCGTGCATGGCTTGTTCCGCCTCATTTTCCGCTTCAAAACCAGGGGCGTATTCAGAGCAGGAAAGGTTAACCGAGCTGGGATCGTGCAGCCCGCCAGCGGCCAGATAAGCGAGAGCGCGGGCGCTCATGGCCAGCTCCAGGGTACTGGCATGTTCATTAAGGGCGGCATCCAGCAGGTTCTGCATGGATATGCGGTCTACATGCTCGCCAAAGTTGCGGTGCAGCACCGTAGCATAAAGCGCATAGCTCACTGCTCCGGAAAAGCGGGGATCGTTTGTGCCCTGCAAATTCCCGCCGGGCAGGCGCTTTGTGCCTCTGCTCTTCAAACGCAGCATATGGTAGCCGTCTGCAAGCAGCGCGGTCAGCACATCGTTTTCCCAGTTATTAGTGTTATCTTTAAACCAGTTTTCAATCATTTCGAGAGTGGAAGTCATAATCCGCCCATCCCGCAGCAGAACCCAGGCCCCGTAGGCCTTGATGCGTCCGTCATTTACGTTTTCCGGGGTACGGCGAATCTGCATTTCCAGGCAATCAAGCAGCGAGGCTGACAGCCCTTCAGGCACGGCCATGCCGTTTTCGCGCATACTGACCAGAAAGTCAGCGGCATAGGCGGTGACAAACAGGTCATTCATACCGCCCGGCCAGGCGCTTACGCCTCTGTATGGGAAGAAAGAAGCCTGAATTGCACTCACAGCCCTGGCGATTGCCTCATCGCGCTTTTCACTGATGGTGCGGGAGTCGCCTCCGGACGGACGCATAACCTGAGACTGCAACTTCGGGGCATTCCATAGAATTACATACGGCATGGCCCGACTGATGCACTGTTCAGTGCAGCCATAGGGGTAAGCGTCCAGCCGCTGCACCAGCGAGCGCAGAGCCAGCACCGGCGCGGGAGCTGCGGAAAGCTGAGTTATTGCTTCAAACGGATAAAGACTGCGCAGAGAGGCCACACTCTGACCGCCGCCGGAAATTATCCCAGTCCGCTCAGTGCGCAAACGCGGGCTTAAAGGACGGATAGACAGGCTCTGACTGCGTTCTACCATGTGCTCGCCGTCATTCATACCGGCAGTAAAACGAATGCCGGCATCCCCAAGGCTTTCGCCAGCCTTAAGGCGGAAGCGCAGGCTTTTTTCGCTGTTTTCGGAAATACTGAGAGTTTGTTCCAAATCACCATCTATCAGCTCAAGCTCTTGGGGCAGCTGCATCTGCACAGCAATTTCCGCATTTTCGCCGCTGCCTTCCACTGTATTAGCCACCACCAGAGCTCCTTCAAACTCATCGCCGGGGGCAACTGCCAGCGGCAGCTGAGGCTTGAGCAGAAGAGTGCCCCGTACCAGCGTAAATGCTTCAGCGCTGCCCGCAGCCATTGATTCATCTTCAGGGAATGCGCTGCCCACGGCCATAATCCGGATTTTTCCGCTGCACCAGGCAGGAACGACCACACTCAGCTCACGCCCGTCATCGTCAACTTCAATCAGCTCAGACCAGAAAGAGAAAGGGGGCTCGCTTTTGCGCTTGAACGGATTGAGGAAGCGCCCGCCGCTGCCGTCCATCCCCCCGCCGAAGGCGGGAATGCGCCCGCGCAGCCGGGAATGATCGGGCATGAGCAGATCAAAGGCCTGGCGGGTGCCCACCCCCAGAGCCCGATCAAGCAGAAGATCATGAAGCGGTGAAGGAGTAGAAAATCCGGTCAGTTGCAGCACGCCTTCATCCACGGCAAAAACCTGAACCCGTCCGGGCAGCTGCGAGCTCACTTCAAATTTCAGCTCCTGCCCGGGCAGCACAGCTTCAGGGGCTTTCAGTTCCAGCCCCATTTCGTGACGTTCAAGTCCCACGGTAAACGGAGCCACTCCAAAGGCATGAGGGTTCATATAGATTGCATCGGAAGCGCCGTCGCGCACAAAAGACACGTTCAGATAACCCCTTCCCTCGAAATCTTCGGGCAGCTCAATTTCCTGCACGCTTTCGCCGGGAGCGGCTCTGAACCAGGCATGGGCTTCCACCCTGTCGCGTTCAACAGTGATAAGGCCGCTGCCTGCAAATGGAGCGGACATCCGAAAACGCAAGGTATCGCCGGAGGCGTATTCAGTCTTTTCCAGCTTGATGCGCAAATCGCCTTTGCTCATATTGTGGAGAGACAGATTTTCCGGCTCCGTCAGATTCATCCCGGCCACGCTGTAGGGAATGGACGCGAGAAGCGCCCCCTGAGCATCACGCACGCTCAGGAGAAAATCACCCGCATTTTCGGTAGGCAGAGGCATGCTCAGGCCTGCGGCAGGAATGTTGAGCTCCTGACGGCTCATCTCAGTGTCTACCGGTGTGGCATCGTAATAGTAGTTGCCCCTGGCATCGCTGACCAAACTGTTCACATAGCGCCGGGCAGAGAGGATTGCCGATGCGCCTGAAAGTTCAACCGGTTTGAGATCATTGTCGAGAATAATCAGACGCAGGGCTGCCGGCGTATTTTGCACCACATAATCAAGGTTATTGGCCCCTTTTTCCGGCTTATACCCCAGAGCAGTTTTCTGAGAGGCGAAAAGACTGCTCAGGCTTTTCGTTACTGCCCGGCCGCCTTCAGATTCAAAACCTTCCAGCAAAATGACGCCCTTGCACACTCCCGTTGGGAGCTTGCCCAGCGGCAGATCAAAACGGACCTCACCCTTCTCATCGGTGTACCCCTCATACAGCTCAAATTCCCCTCCCTGAGCAGCAGTGGATAACTGAGGGAAGGTGAAGTCTTCATATCCGGGAAATTGCAGCATACCGGGCATAATGCGCATGCGCGCCTGCAAACGGTGCCCAGCCGCTGCTTCTCCGTAAAGATTGTCAAACCTGGCCATGCCTGAGGCCTTGCTGCCCGGAGAGGTCACAATCCACCCTTTGGGAGCGACAGGTTCAAAGGCGGCGCGCAAAGCCATGGTATCAGGCTGAAACTCTTCAAGCCGCACTACTGCGCTGCCAAGCACATCGTTACTGCCTGAATTTTCATTGCTCAGGCGTATATCCAGATTATAAACACCAGTCGGCGCATCTTCCGGGGACTGCCAGGACAGAGAAGCCATGCCGTCGCTCCCCGTCTCGATGCGCTTTTCCAGCACCTTACCGACAGGGGAGTACAGGATTGCTTCCAGAGAAAGATCGGGCGGCAAATCCTTCCAGTCGCTGCGCCGCACCAGACAGCCGAAATGCATGGTTTCTCCCGGCAGATAAATTCCCCGCTGGCTGAACACCGAGGCAATCAGCCCATTGGGGGCAGTTATTCTGCCGCCGATATCAAATTCGTCATAAGAGACCTCACGAGAATATTCGCTGAGGGAAAGCCAGCTCATATCCGACTGTCCGCCCCTTCGGGATACGGCCACTACAGCCGCCGGTCGGCGTTCCCGCTCAAGACCCAGGGTGGAGGGGAGGTCGGCCCGGCCTGAGGAATCGGTAACAGCGGTCTGCACCGGCAGGCCATTAGCTCCGAGCAGGCGCACTTCCACATTTTTAGCGGGTTCGCCTGAGCCAAGATGACGCACGAACACTGTGCGCGAGCCATCGGATGCATCCTTCACCAGCATTCCCAAATCAGTGAGCAGAATCAGGCGCGACTCTTCAACTTCCAGCCTGTCGCCCGCATATCCGGTGAGAACAAGATGCATCAGGCCATAGCGTTCACCCTGGCCTGCATCTTCTCCGGGCTGTTTCCGGTACAGGGGGGCAAGGTCAAGGCTGCTGAAGGCGGGCTCGCCGGGTTTGCCCGGCGCAATATCGATTTTACCTTCCTTTACGCTGCTCATGGCGTCAAGGTCTGTTTCATAGCCGGTAAAACCTCTTTCCGAGGCCAGCAGGGCCAGAAAAGGCTCGCGCACCCGCTCTGCCCGCCAATGGATGGAGCTGAGGCCCACACTGTGAAAATCGAGCGTTTGCGAACCGGTGAGAGAAAGGATATTGCCGGGTTGCAGAATATGCAGCTCCGCGGAAAAAGACGGTACATTGAGAATGAACCGGCGCACCTGGCTGAGGGTAAGACCGCTGGTGGAAGGAAGCCCGGTGCGCATGGCTGCCATGAGCCCCCTGCCTGCCTCGGCAGGGATGCGCATGCGGGTGATGGTGGCTGCTTCCTGGGCGGGCTGGAGTAAAATTCCATCTATGGTCTGAGCCCGGGCTATATCTTCTGCGCCGATGGCGGGCATGGCTGTCCAGTCGCAGTCACGCCCGGCGGAGTCGACGTTTTTACGCGGCAGCAGCTTGAGGTCGAGATGACGCAGCACCTCTTCCGGGCGGGTTTGCAGGCTGGTATGCACCTCCAGATGATATTCCCGCTCCAGATTGGGGCCATAGCCGGGCAGAATGCGGATGTCGGTCACATCCATAAGCGCAGTGGAGCCCTTTACCGCAAACTCGGCCGCACTTGCGGTTTTGTCTTTCTTCAGCGGGGCTACAACCCTCCGCCCGTTGTTGTCATAGCTGTATCGGGGTATTCCTTCAATCTCCAGCCGGGCAGAGGCATTGCGCGCAGGCAGCCCGGCAACCGGAACATTTAGCGTCAGTTCATCGCCTGATTCATTCCAGACGAAACGGGGAGTTCCAAAACTCAGCCCGCTTTTGGGGTCGGATGGAACAATGGAAATTTTTCTTTCCATATCGCCGGAGTTAACAGGCCAGATAAAAGTAAGCGGCACTGAAAGGGCGTGCTCACCTTTACGGGAAGGGTCAACCCAGAAGGTTTCTGCGCCGATGTGCACCGCCTGAGGCATGGTTGTATATTTTACGGTACGGCTGGGCAGGCTGAAGCGTTCAGGCAGCGGCACATTTTCCAGTGAAACAGCGTAGGTGGTTTCAGGCTTGAGCGGTTCAGCGGCATCAAACCACATGGAGCTGCTGTCAGACCAGCGCCAGACGCCGGGCGCGTCAGGAGTCATGCGGATACCCTCCACCGGCTGTCCTGCAACCCCGGGAGATGCTGCCGAGCACTGCTGCGGCCAGTTCTCCCCATATTTTTTCTCACACTGCTCCCTGTCCACATTAATCCAGATCATGAGGCTGTCATCCCATGCGTTAAATTCAGGAGAACTTATCTCCAGTTTACGATAGGCAGGCCCTGCCTCTGCATCGACCTGCACGCACAAAAGGACGCCCAGAACCGGAAGTAAAGCGAAAAGAAATTTACATGAACTGGAAAAAATGACTCGAGGTGCCAACATACAACCTTACTCCTTGTATATACGGGGGGGAGATGCCCAGCATATTCCAAA